>DISF01000085.1 GCA_002421985.1 Roseovarius sp. UBA6217
AATGGGGCGTAGCCGTCGCATACGCCTGATCGTCTGGAGGATATGCTGAAAGATTACGTCGCATCAGCCCGTGATCGCGAGGCGGCAACCAGAGCCGCCCTTACCCTAAAGCGCACGCAATTGACGGAAACCAAGGCGGCCATCACCCGCTTGCTGGAACTGGTTGAAAAGGGCTTGGCCGAGCTGGAAGACCCCGAATTCCGCGAACGCATGGTTGCCCTTCGGTTCCGCCGTGACGAACTGAGCACTGACATCACTGATCTGAATCGCCGCCTGAATGAGGAACGCCCCGACATCACCCGGGAAAAGCTGAAGACACTCTCAAACCTGCTGCGCAAACAGTTCGACTCGGGGGATCATCAAGTTCGGCAAGCTTATGCCCGCCTGATGCTCGACGAAGTGCGGGTATGGGATGGGGAAATCCACGTCACAGGGTCAAAAAGGCGCCTTGCAAAAAAGGCTTCTGACCCGACCGGCACCACTGCGCCCGAGGTTCTCTCTTTTGTTCGGAAATGGCGCACCCAGTAGGATTCGAACCTACGACCTTCGCCTTCGGAGGGCGACACTCTATCCAGCTGAGCTATGGGTGCGCAGTAGAACCGTCAGGCCCTGACTGCTTACGCAGTGCTTACGCGACATCTCCAGCCTTTAAATCGAAAAACGATGTGCTCGGCAAGAGCTTGGTATCACGTATCTTTCTTAGTCCTCTTCATCACGGCATCCCCTTGACATCAGCCTTAGGAGGCAACGCTATATCCAGCTGAGCTACGGGTGCAGCGTCCCCGTTCTATAGCGGCGGAATGCGGGATGTGCAACGGGCTTTCGAGCGCGGGAGGTCACGGCCCGTTGCGCAATTCGCGGTGCAGCCGTTCGGGTTCGTTGGCCTCGAGATAGGCCTCCTGCTCGGGCGTCAGGTCGATCTTCTCGAAGCCGTTGATCATCGGGCGCACATGTTCGCGGAAGCTGTGACCAATGGTGAGCAGGTAGACATGGACGACAACGAAGCTCGCGATGGCGAAGCCGGTGAGGATGTGCAGGTTCGCCACCAGCCAGAGCCAGAAATCGCCCGGATCGAGATGCGACCAGAACCCGTGGACGAGATAGACGAGCCCCGTCACCCAGATTGCCGGGATCAGAACCGCTTTCAGCGCGAAATAAGCGATGGCCTGCAAGGGGTTCAGCCGGCGGCCAAGGCGCTTGCGGTAAGGATGTTCCTCGCCCTTGAAGACGCCCCAGGCGTAGAAGCGGGCGACCTCCCCGAGGCCGGCGATAGTGGGAATGAACTGCTTCCACGTCCCCGTGGTCAAAAGCCAGAAGATGACGACGACCCAGAGCAGGACGAGCGCCAGCGCGACGCCAGTATGGACCGTCACGGCAAGCCCGAAGGGCATCGCCCCGTGCAGCCCCATGATCCGCGCCCCGGAGAAAAGTAGAAGGAAGATCGACACGGCCTGGCTCCAGTGCCAGATCCGGTTGAAGCGCGAATAGACCATGACCAGCCGTTCAGCCATGGTGCCGCCCTCCCCTGCCCGCGACGAGCCTGAGCCCGCCATGAACCGCAACCCCGAGCGCCACGAGCGCGAATAACGCGATGCCGACGCGGCCACCGAACGGCTTGCCCGATCCGGGCACATAGACGCCGGCCAAGGCCGCCATCCGCCCGTCCTTCGTGTGGCAGGAGTCGCATTTCAGCGCGTCCCCCTTCGGCGCGACCATATGGGTGATCGGCCAGTACATATACGTGTCGACGAAGCCGTATTCGCCGGAATAGTCCGAGCCCGCATATTTCATCCCGGCCTCGATCGCCCTGCCCCAGTCGAAATTGGTCCAGAAGGCGGTATCGGTCTCCGGCCCGTAGACATTGGAATAGATCAGCTTGTTGAAGCCCTTGTCATAGGCCTGCCGCCCCTCCATCCGCTTGAAGGGCCAGATGCGGCTGACGCCGTCGTCCGGTCCGCCCAAGAGACGGTTGATCTCGACCACGCCCGTCGGGTCGATGGTCTGGTCCGAGAGCGTGTATTCGACCTGCCCGTCGAACCAGGCGTAATGGGGCACGACATCCTCGCCCCAGGCGAAATCGCCCTTGGTGGAAAGGTAGGTATGCAACTCCTTGCCGTCCGACTGGGTGAAGCCCGACTCGTGGTAGGGCTTGCCCTCCTTCAGCTTTCCGGCGGTCGACCAGTCCCACATCGTCTTGGTGGCCACGCCGCCGCGGGCGAATGCGGGGATATGGCAGGTCTGGCAGGCGACCCGGTCGGTATGGTCGTTCAACTTCATCCCGATCAGCGTCGCCGCATGCGGCGCGTCGGTATGGCAGCTTTCGCAGGTTGCCACGTCGCGGCGCTGGCCCGGCAGGCCGGTATCGCCCTCGTCATGGGCGTTCACGTTGTAGCGCGATCCGGCCACCTTGTGCCGGTTGCTGATATGGCAGGTCTCGCAGGTGAAGTTCAGCCCGTCGCTGGCCATATGGACATCGACCTCCTTCGGCGGGTCGATGAGGGCCGAGGAGAGGTCGCCGTGCTTCACATTGTCGCCGCCACCGCCGTAGAAATGACACTGGCCGCAATTTTCGCGCTGCGGCTCCCCGACCGACATCGCGGCCTTCGAGAGGCTCAGCGGCACCGCCAGTTTGCCGGTGATGGTCATGGCACCTTCCGGCAGCGGCACCACCGCCGGCAAGCCGGCGAGATTGTCCACCTTCTCGTACATGCCGGGTGCCGCGTGGCAGACGAGGCAGTCGACGCGCGTCGGATCTGTGGGCGGCGCGGCGCGGGCATCGGTCCAGCCATAGCCGACATGGCACGAGGTGCAGCGAGCCTCGTTGCTGGCCACGTTGCCGCAAAACGCGTTGATGACGTTCTTCTTGCCAAGGTACTGCCCGGTCGCCGGGTTCTCGTAGTCCCAGGTCCAGTGCAGCGTGCCCATCATCTGGTCTGACGCCTCGGTGTGGCAGGTCAGGCAGGCCTTGGTGACATCCGGACCCGAGACGAAGGACTGCTTGAGGATGTCGAACTTGGTGTGATCCGCGGTAGAGCCCTTCGCGGGCACGGCCGGGGCGGCCTCCTGCGCCCAGAGGGGCGATGCACAGGCTGCAGCCGCCAATACGGCGGCTTTGATTGTCGCCCGCATAGGGCACCTCCCCCTGTGAACCCTTCCGGCCCGCGAAAAGAAGCGCGTTCCGTATTTAGGGTATTACAGAGAACCGCTGCGGACAATCCCCCGATGCCGGGCACCTTGTCGCAAGACAATCTCGTCGCAGGACAATCTCCGGCGGAATTCCGCCGTTCAGCCGAAAAGCTCGTGTGCCAACTCGAGCGCCTCGATCAGGGCATCGACCTCGGCGCGGGTGTTATACATGGCGAAAGACGCCCGGCAGGTGGCCGTGACGCCAAGGTGATCCATCAGCGGCCCGGCGCAATGATGGCCCGCACGCACCGCCACGCCCTTCTTGTCGAGGATGGTCGAGATGTCATGCGCGTGCGCCGCCCCGTTCATGGTGAACGAAAAGATCGCCGCCTTGCCGTCGGCCGTGCCCTGTATATTGAGCCAGTTCAGCCCCAAAAGCCGCGCCATCGCATAAGCCGCGATATCGGCCTCGTGGGCGGCGATCGCGTCCATGCCCACGCCCATCATATATTCGAGCGCCACGCCAAGCCCGATGGTCTGCACGATGCCGGGTGTTCCGGCCTCGAATTTCATCGGCGGGTCGTTATAGCTCACGGCGTCCTTGCTGACCTCGCGGATCATGTCGCCGCCGCCCATGAAGGGGCGCATCTCGGCCAGCCGCTCGCGCCGCGCGAAGATCGCACCGGAGCCCGAAGGCCCGTAGAGCTTGTGCCCGGTAATGGCGTAGAAATCGCAGCCCAGATCATCCACGTTCACCGGCATGTGCACCGCCGCCTGCGAGCCATCGACCAGCACCGGCACGCCCCTCTCGCGAGCCGCGCCGCAGATGGTTTTCACATCAACAACGGTCCCCAAGACATTGGAAAGATGGGTGATTGCCACCAGCCTCGTCCTTGGCCCGATGGCGTCGATCACCTTTTGCGGATCAAGCGCGCCGCGTGCATCCACGTCCACCCATTTCAGCACAACACCCTGCCGCTCGCGCAGGAAATGCCAAGGCACGATATTGGCGTGATGCTCCATCACCGACAGCACGATCTCGTCGCCGGCCTGCATTCGCGGCATGGCCCAGCCATAGGCGACCATGTTGATGCCCTCGGTGGTGCCGGAATTGAGCACGATCTGGCGCTCATCCGCCACGCCGAGAAACCGCGCAATGATGCCGCGCACGGCTTCGTATTTCTCGGTGACCACATTGGAAAGGTAGTGCAAACCCCTGTGAACATTTGCATATTCATGGGAATAGGCGCGCGTCACGGCGTCGATCACCGCGCGCGGCTTTTGCGCGCTCGCGCCGTTATCAAGGTAGACCAGCGGCTTGCCGTTCACCTCGCGCGAGAGGATCGGGAAATCGGCGCGGATTTTATCGACATCATACATCTTACATTCCCCCGGCAGCGCGCACGCCCACAAGGCTGAACAACAGGCTCAGGCCAAAGACCAGCGCCAGCATCGCGATCACAAGCACCCCGGCGGCGCGCCACAGGCTGTCGAAGCCATGCGCCGCAGCGACAAAGGCCAGCAGGATATAAAGCCCCCAAAGCGCCGCCGCGACCACCACGATACCGGCCAGCGCGGGGGCCAGCAGCGCCAGCACCACCAGGCGCAGCGCCTGCATCCATGCCAGCAGCACCAGCATATCGCCCAGCGTCCCCGCCCCGCCCAGCGCGCGACCGGCATGGGTAAAGGCCAGCGCCGTCAGTGCCAGCGCCGCGAACAGCACCGCCGCGAAAACCAGTGGCGCGTGAAAGGCCGGCTCCATCATGCCGAGCATCGCCGGATCGGCGGGCGGGCTGAGCCGGATCGACAGCGAATAGACCAGCGTGTTGAGCACCGCCATCAGCGCCAGCGCCAGCCAGCCCTCGCGGGCGGGCAAGCCCAGTAACAGGATCCGCGCCGCCGCGTCGCGTGGTGCGATCAATGTCTGCCGCACCAGCGACCAGAATATCGCGCTTGTCATCACCCGCTCCATTCCGCCTCTCGCAGCCCCGATATCCAGAACCAGCCGAAAACACCACACCAGATCAGCCCGACCGCCTGCAATCCCGGCCCCGGCCCGACGAATCCCGCCACCAGCCCGTGCAGCAGGATAAGCGGGCTTGCCGCGAGGAACGCCCAGAACAGCGCCAGCCGCGCGCCATAACCCGTGCCCCTGCCCCCGATCAGGCGCGCAATCCCGTGGCTGAGCAGCGCCAGCGCATAGAGCAGCAGCGGCGCGATGAACACCCAGGCCAGCAGCGCGCCGCCCAAAAGCGGGTTGAGCGCCTCGCCCGAAAGATACGCTTCGCGCGCCAGCCGCGGCCATTGCCCGACGAAAACCACCACGCAGGCCGCAATCAGCATCACCAGCGCGCGATCCTCGCGCACCCCCATATCCAGCAGGCGCCGCACCACCCGGCGTGGCCCGCGATAGGTGGCGACGATATCGCGCGTGACAGGCATCAGCCGCGCCGCCGCTCCAGCCAGCCCGCAACCCGCGCGGTGATCTCGTCGCGCAGGTCTTCGGCCTCGATCTCTTCCATCGCCTCGGCGAGGAAGGACAAGACCATGAGATCTGTCGCGATCTGCCTCGGGATGCCGCGCGCGCGCAGATAGTAAAGCGCGTCCTCGTCAATCGCGCCAGAGGTCGAGCCATGCGAGCAGGCCACGTCATCGGCATAGATTTCCAACTCGGGCTTGGCGAGGAACTGGCTGTCACCGTCGAGCAAAAGCGCCTGGCTTATCTGGTAGCCGTCGGTCTTTTGCGCGCCGGGCTTGACCAGGATCTTGCCCTGAAACACGCCGATCGCGCCGTTGCGCAGCACCTTCTTGAACACCTGACGGCTTTCGCAGCGTTCGGCGTCATGGGTGATGAACACGGTGTCATCGTGATGGAAATCGCCATCGCCCACCGCCGCACCCGCGACATGCACGATGGCATCGTCACCGGTCAGCGTCACCACGCATTCGTTGCGCGTAAGCACCCCGTTGGCCGTCAGGGTAAAGCATTTGAACACACTTTCGCGCCCCAGCCGGGCAAAAAGATTGGTGACCGCGCGCCGCTCGTGATCGCGCCCTTGCGCGCGCACCAGATGCAGCCTGCCGGTATCGGCGATGTCGATCTCCATGCAATTGTTGAACCGCGCCGCCGCAGGCCCGTTCTCAAGGATCGTCGCCTCTGCCCCCGGCTCCACCCGCACGACGTGATGCAGGAACACATCCGAATCGGTGGCCTCATGGGTATAGATGAGGTTGATCGGCTTGCTCGGGCGGCCCGTCACCCGGATCGTGACGCCGTCACCCGCAAAGGCGGTGTTGAGCGCGGCAAGCGGGCGCTCCACCGGCACCTGGCCTGCGGCCTCCAGCGTGCCATAGACATCCTCGGCCCAGTGATCACTGGTGCAGCACACATCCTCCAGCCGGTCAATCTCGATCCCCTCAAGGGCCAGATCATCCGACAGGTGCGGCGCGAAAAGCCCGTCCACGAAGACGATTTTCAGCCGCTCGAAGCTGTCGAACACCGGGGCCTCGTCATCGGCAAAAAGCGCCGCCCGCGGGGGCGCAGGCTGCACCAGCGTATCGGGGCGGGTGAATTTCCAGTATTCGTCGCGGCGATGCGGCAGGCCCATGGCGCGCAGCCGTGCCAGCGCCTCCTGGCGTGCCCGCGCGGTGCAGCCCACATCGGGCACCACCATCGCCGCCAGCCGGGTCTCGGTGGCCGATCTCTTGGTATCGTCCAGCGCCATCACGCCACCTCTGCCTTGAGATCGGCATAGCCGTTCCTCTCGACCTCGAGCGCAAGCCCCGGCCCGCCGGTCTTGATGATGCGCCCGTCGGACATGATATGCACCACATCGGGCACGATATGGTCCAGAAGCCGCTGATAATGCGTGATGACCAGAAAGCCCCGGCCCTCGTCGCGCAGCGCGTTGACGCCCTTGGCCACCAGTTTCATCGCGTCCACATCAAGGCCCGAGTCGGTCTCGTCGAGGATGCACATTTTCGGCTCCAGGATCGCCATTTGCAGGATCTCGTTGCGCTTTTTCTCGCCGCCGGAAAAGCCCACATTGACCGGACGCTTGAGCATGTCGGCGTCGATTTCCAGCGCGCGCGCCTTCTCGCGCACCAGCTTGAGGAAATCGGTGGCGCTGATTTCCTCTTCGCCGCGCGCCTTGCGCTGCGCGTTGAGTGCTGTGCGCAGAAAGGTCATGTTGCCCACGCCGGGGATTTCCACCGGGTATTGGAACGCAAGGAATAGCCCCGCCGCCGCGCGCTCTTCAGCCTCCATACCAAGCAGATCCTGGCCGCCAAGCGTGGCCGTGCCATCCGTCACCCGGTAGCCGTCGCGCCCCGAGAGCACATAGCTCAGCGTCGATTTGCCAGAGCCGTTCGGCCCCATGATCGCGTGCACGCGGCCCGGCTCGACGGTGAGGTTGACACCCTTGAGAATGGTCTTGTCCTCTTCCTCAAGATCGACGTGCAGGTTCTTGATTTCCAGCATTATTTTTCCTTTCGACATCCCTTGCGGCGTCACGGTCGCAGCATCATTTCAATCGCGTCGCCCAGACGCTCCAGCGGGAGCGCCATAGGCGCCACCTCGAATTCGGCCATCCGCCCGATCATCCGGCGCGGCGCGCCGATGAACTGCTCGATGCGGTGGTAATGCGGGCGCGGCGCATAGTCGTCGAACAAGAGCCGCAGCGGCGCGCGCGCATGAAGCGCCGCCGCCAGCGCGCAGCCGGTGCGGAACCGCCCATCCACCAGCACCAGATCCGGCGCGATATCGCCGCGCTCCCACACCCCCAGCGGATAGCGGGCGTAGCGCAGAAAGCCCGACCTGTCCCTGGGGTGGCCCCACTGCTTGGTGGGGCCGATATCGGCCCAGATCACCTCGACCTCCGTGCCCGTCACGGGCGGATTGGCGGCGAACCAGCCGCGCATCATGGCGGCCCAGCCCTCATCGCTCTCGACCGACCAGACCCGCTTGCCGGGCATCTCCGACGCCATGACCGTGGACCCGCCCGAGCCATATTCGAGGATCGCCGTGGCCTCCGCATAGGCCGCGCGCAGATGCGCGGACTCGGCTTCTGGCAGGGTCAATTCGGGGCGCGCGATGGTGGATATGTCGGTCATCGGCTCACATCCTCGGATCGCGGCGCATCCGGCGTGGCTTCCCCGGACATCGGGTGCAGGGCTGCGACGCCAGACTGCGGTTTGGGGGCCATGAACACCAACCCCGCACCAATGGCGATAAAGGCGAACCCGAGGATAATCTGCCACCCGATCGCCTCGCGCAGGTAGAGCACGGAAAAACCAGCAAACACGATCAAGGTTATGACCTCCTGTATGGTCTTCAACTGCGCCGCCGAATAGACCTGATGACCGATCCGATTGGCAGGAACAGCCAGCCAGTATTCAAAGAACGCGATCCCCCACGCGACAAAAACCACAGCATAAAGCGGTGCGGCGGGGTATTTCAGGTGGCCATACCACGCGAGCGTCATGAACATGTTCGACACGACCAGAAGCCCGATTGGCAGAAGATATTGTGCCATCGGTTCAACGCGCCTCGAAAACGACGCGGACATGTCGTGGCTGCGCGTCCCGTCTCATCCCACCGACCCCTCAAGCGAAATGGCTACCAATTGCTGCGCCTCCATCGCGAATTCCATCGGCAGCGCCTGCAACACGTCGCGGCAGAAGCCGTTGACGACAAGCGCCACCGCCTCTTCCTCGTCCATGCCGCGGCTCCGGCAATAGAAAAGCTGGTCATCATCCACCTTGGAGGTGGTGGCCTCGTGCTCGACGCGAGATGAGTTGTTCTTGACCTCGATATAGGGCACCGTGTGCGCGCCGCATTTGTCGCCGATCAGCAGGCTGTCGCATTGGGTATAATTGCGGCTGTTTTTCGCCTTGGGGTGCATCGAGACAAGCCCGCGATAGGTGTTCTGCGCGTGCCCGGCGCTGATCCCCTTGGAGACGATGCGCGAGCGGGTATTCTTGCCGAGGTGGATCATCTTGGTGCCGGTATCGGCCTGCTGGCGGTGGTTGGTGATGGCGATGGAATAGAACTCGCCCACCGAGTTGTCGCCCTGCAGGATGCAGCTCGG
>DISF01000038.1:0-44385 GCA_002421985.1 Roseovarius sp. UBA6217
GTTGTAATACACGTCGCGAACCAGGCTTTCAGGACCGCTGCCTTTGCCGTTGGCATAGTAGGTGTCCAGCATCTTTTTCACGATCGGCACGTCCTGACCGCCGGCCACGTTTGTCCCGCGAAGGATACCCTTTGCCTCATCCGTTCCGATGTTGCGGATATCGACCTCGTTCAGCCAGTTCGATGTCAGGTAGCGGTCGATCGGGAAGCGGTTGCGGCGCATTTCCTTGGAGGCGACCACATGTCCGCCGGCCAGAAGCCAGCTGATCACATAATCGGGCTTGTCGCGGCGGATCTTGCTCCATGCGCCGGACTGGTCAGACCCCGGGAGCGGAACCGGATAGAGCTCCAACGCGAAACCCTCTTTCTCGGACAGGGTCTTCAGAATCTCGATCGGCTCCTGACCGAAGGGATAATCCAGGTAGATGAAGCCGATCTTCGCGTCTGAAAGGTCGCCGCCCAACTGCTCCTTGATGAAGGCAACATCGTTGGCCGCCTGCTGCCAGTAGGTCGGGCCCACCGGGAAAACCCATTCGAACACCTCGCCATCCACAGCGTCGCCGCGGCCAACGAAGGATTGCATCAGAATGTTGCCGTCCTTCATGACACGTGGCAGAGCTGCGTTCGTGACCGGGGTGGACGCGAAATAGTAGATGAACACCCCGTCACGTTTGAGTTGCTCGTAGCATTCCACGCCGCGCTGCGGCTCGTTGCCGTGGTCGCGAACGATGATCTCGATCGGATGTCCTTCGATCCCACCGTTCTCGTTGGTGTACATCGCGAGGTCCTGTGCCGCCTGGGCAAATTGCGGCGTGATGAAGGTATAGGACTTGCTGAGGTCAAAGCAGAGGCCGAACTTGATCGGCTCCTTGTCCTGCGCAGAGGCCAACGTTGCGCTTGTTGCCAAGGCAGCGGTAAGAGCCACCGCCTTGATATGCTGTTTTAGTTTCATTCTTTCCTCCCCTTGGTTTGGCGCAGGGCGTCTGTTGATTATTGGTGAGCGTGACGCCCTGCGTGATACTTTGCTTTCGGTTGTGAGATTATCACTGCCCGTATTTCGAGGAACTTTCCTTCACAACATCCCACACGACATCGCTGTATGCCCCGATCCAGTCGGTTTGCGGCACCCAGGTTTCGCCGTCCCACATCTCGATGCGGGTCTTGCCGCCGCCGCCGTGGTCCTCTGCTGTCACCGTAATCGGCGCCATCAGCCCGTTGGCGTCAAAGTCTTCCAGGGTTTCCAAAGCCGCTTTGAAGGAGTGCGCCGTGATGGGAAGACCTTCGGCTTCTGCTGCCCTCCGCGCAGCCTCGAAAATGATCGAGTACATCGCAAGACCGGTGTTGTAGTAAACGTCTTGCGTATTCACCAACGGACCCGAGCCTTCGCCTTTGTCGTAAAGTTCACTCAATATTTCGAGCCGCAAGGGCACATCCAGCCCACCCACGACATTGGTGCCGCGCTTCAGTCCGATGGCGGCCTCTGCTCCGATATTGGCGATATCCACTTCGTTCAGCCAGTTGACCGAAATGTATTTGTCCATCGGAATGCGGTTGCGCTGCATTTCCTTCGACGCGACGACATGGGCACCGCCAAGCATCCACGAGATCACGTGATCAGGCTTGTCGCGGCGCATTTTCGACCACGCACCCGATTGATCGCTGCCGGGCAGCGGCACGGGATAAAGCAGAAGCTCGAAGCCCTCCTTTTCCGCCAATGTCTTGAGGATCTCGATTGGCTCCTGCCCGAACGGGTAATCGAAATAGATGTAGCCGACCTTGACGTTCGAAAGATCGCCATCGTGCAATTGCTTGATATAGGCGATATTGTTGGCGGCCTGTCCCCAATAGGTCGGGCCGGCCGGGTAGACCCATTCAAAAACCGTGCCGTCCACCGCATCGCCACGCCCGACCAGCGACTGCATGAGAATGCGTTCATCTTGCATCGCGCGCGGCAGGACTGCCAGGGACACCGGCGTCGACAGGGTATCGAAGACAACGACCCCCTCGCGGCTGAGCCTGGAATAGCATTCGATCCCGCGCTGTGGTTCGTTGCCGTGATCGCGAACGATGACCTCCACCGGCTCGCCACCGATCCCGCCCTTCTTGTTGATGAGCTTTGCCAAATCCATGGCGGCCTGCGACACCTGCGGCGTAGCAAAGGTATAGGCCTTGCTAAGATCGTAGCAGACACCCACCTTGAATGGCTCTGCCAAGGCTTGCGTTCCGGCCATCAAGCCAGCCATCATCGAAATTGCGGCTAACGCCTTTTTAAGTTCTTTCATGTTTCCCTCCCTGAACACTGTCTGTCTGGAACATCAACTCAGCCAACGTTTGCGTCGGCTGTAGTGTTTGATATTGTGAAAATCCGTGCCTTCTCCACCACCGAGATAGAATTCCTGAATGTCGGAGTTGGATTTGAGGGCCTCGGCCGTGCCGTTCATGACGACGCGGCCATTTTCGATCAGATATCCTTCTGAAACGATCTCAAGAGCAGCCAAGGCGTTCTGTTCCACAAGAAGAACCGACATACCCTCTTCCTGGTTGATCTTCTGAAGGATACTGAAGATTTCGGCCACGAGGAACGGCGCAAGTCCAAGGCTCGGCTCGTCCAGCATCAGCAGGCTCGGCTGGGTCACCAGCGCGCGGCCGATGGCCAGCATCTGCTGCTCGCCGCCCGACAGATAGCCCGCAAGCGAATTGCGCCGCTCGGCAAGACGGGGAAAGTAATTGTATATCTTCTCTTTTTCCCTATCCAGCTGTGATCGAGACATGCCCGCCGGCGCGGCTGCTGTCAGGTTCTCATCCGGCGTCAGATGTTCAAAGACACGCCGTCCTTCGATGACGTGACAGATACCCATCTCCACGCGCTTTTGCGCGAGCATCTCGGTAATGTCGGTGCCTTGGAACTTGATCTCGCCGCGGCTGACGCGTCCTCGTTCAGCCTTCAGAAGACCGCTGATCGCTTTCAGGGTGGTGCTCTTGCCCGCTCCGTTCGAGCCCAGAAGCGCAATCATGTCGCCCTTTGGCACCTGGATCGAAACACCCTTGATTGCCAGCATCACGTTGTCATACAGCACCTCGACACTGTTCATGGACAGAATGGGCTGAACTTCGACCTTTTGTTGCATCGTCATTCCTCTTCACTTCCTGAGCTGATCGAAGGGCCAGACCATCAGATAGTCCCTGATGTTGCCGTAAAGCTTTCCAAGCCCCATCGGTTCTATCAGAAGGATTATGACGATCAGCGCGCCATAGACGGCATTCGGCATATGGGCGAGAGTTTCGACATTGACCTGCATTCCAAGCGATTGACTCGCCGTAGCGAACAGCCCGTTCACAATGCCGGGCACGAGCAAGATCAGGGCAACCCCGAAATAGGAACCGATGATGCTGGACAGGCCACCGACGATCACCATCGCAAGCACCTGGATCGACACGTTCACTGAAAACTGCTCCGGCGCGGCGAGAAAGAAGAAGGTCGCAACCAGCAAGGCACCGCTGACCCCCGCGATAAAGGACGAGGTCGCGAACGCAAGTATCTTGTAGTAGAAACTGTTCACCCCGAGGATCGCAGCGGCAAAATCCTTTTCCCGCACGGCCACCAGAGCGCGCCCCAAACCGGATCGTTTCAGATTCAGCATGAAAATCGTGACGAGAACACACCATCCGAAAGCGACATAGTAGTAGCCGGTATCAGAGGTGATCGGCTGCCCGAGCAGCGCCAGGGTCGGAGACTGAAGCGATGCGTGCGAGCCGCCCGAAATCGCTGGAGAGTGGGTCAGCACCCAGTCCATCACGAACTGCATCGCGAGGGTCGTAAGCGCGAGGTAGAGCCCCTTCACCCGCAAGGCGGCAAAGGCGAACAGGCTGCCGATCACCGACGATGCCAGCCCGCCGATGATGAGGGCGAACTCCCAGGGAACCCCAAACCTCGCAGCGTGGATCGCCGAATACGCGCCCACGGCCATCACCGCAGCATAGCCCAGATGAAGCTGGCCCGCCCAGCCCGTCACCAGGTTGAGCCCGAGCGCGGCGGCCGTCCAGATCAGCCAGGGCAGCATGTAGCTGTTCAGGTAGAGCGACGGCACGATGAACGGTGCCGCGAGACCAAAAAGCAGGACGAACACAGCCATATTCCGGTCAGCTGGCACCTTGAAGATGCGGCTGTCGGAGACATAGTTGGCGTGGTGGACACCAGAGAGCCTATAGAACATCCCTTACACCCTTTCGATGTCGTGACGACCAAACAACCCGTGGGGACGGATCATGACCGTAAGAATAAGCACAGCGGCGACGATCAGCTCACGGCTTCCGCCCCCGACAAGCGGATCGAGAAAGTCAGCGCCGACATTTTCTACGATACCAAGGATAATGCCGGCGATGATCGCTCCCAGAATACTGTCGAGACCGCCCAGAACAGCAACCGTCAGACCCTTGAGAAGCAGAAGAGACAGCGCCTGGTCGACACCCTGGATTTCCCCCCAGATGACGCCTGCGGCAACGGCAACCACCGACGCCAGGGCCCAGGACAGCCCGACACCGCGCTCCACCGAAATTCCGACCGACCACGATGCCATGTAGTCATCCGCGATCGCGCGCAGTTTTATGCCGGTGCGGGTGCGGAAAAACAGCATGAAGGCGACAAAAAGAGCGACCGCGACCCCGGCACCGACCAGATGGATGCGACTGATGAAGATGTCACCGACGAACAATGGTTCATAGCTTACCCCCAACTCTATTGACCGGGATGTGCCACCCCAGATCGCCAGCGTGGTGCCGCGCAGGAAAATGTCGAGCCCCAGTGTCAACATCAGAATCATGATGACCGGGCGGCCCGCGAGACGGCGCAGGGCAACGCGCTCAATACCAAATCCCAAGGCAAACATGACCACCGCAGCAAGCGGAATCGCGAGCCAAAGCGGCAAACCGGCATCATGCGACAGCGCAATAACCACATAAGCCGCAACCATCGTCAGCCCGCCCTGCGCCAGATTGGGCACCGAGGAGGCTTTGTAAATCAGCACGAGGCCGATAGCGAAGAGCGAATATAGCAGACCTGTCAAGGCACCGTTTACGGCAAGCTCTGTGAGAAAGACAAAGTCCATTTACACCTCCCTGATGGGAAGGATTCTTTCGACCTTCCCGATTTCCCCGGTCTCGTAAGTCACCTGGGCGCTTACATGGACCTCTTTTGAACCGTCGTAGAGCGCCGCGATAACATCGGCATAGCGTTCCTCCACAACCTTGCGGCGCAGTTTGCGAGTCCGCGTGATCTCGCCGTCATCCGGATCGAATTCTTTCGGAAGACTGACAAATCGTTTCAGGCGAAGCGGCTCGGTAAGCGTCTTGTTCACCCGTTGGAACGCTTCGTGCAGCAGCGCCGCGACCTCGTCGCGCTGAGACAGATCGGAATAGGACACGTAAGGCACGCCGTTCACCTCGGCCCAGTGGCCGACTGCTTCGAAATCCACGCAGACCATCGCCGTCAACTCGTCGCGTCCCGAGCCGACAACAGCGGCATCCTTGATATACGGGCTGAACTTGAGCCGGTTCTCGATGTAGTTCGGAACATAGCGTTCACCCCCGGCGGTATACGTGACCTCGGAGACACGCCCCAACACCACAAGCTGGCCGTTCTCCTCCAGATAGCCGGCATCGCCGGTATGCAGCCACCCGCCCTCGAGGGCCTCGGCACTCGCTTCCGGTTTGTTGAAATACCCGGAAAACACGCTCTCCGACCGCAACAGGATCTCGCCGCTATCATCGATCTTGACCTCGACACCCGGCGCGGGTGTGCCGACGGTATGCAGGCGCACCTCGTTCGGTGCCTGCATCGCGCTGATCGCGCTGATCTCGGTCTGTCCGTAAAACTGACGCAGTTTGATTCCCAGAGCGCGATAAAAAATGAAAGTGTCCTCGCCGATCGCTTCGCCGCCGGTGAACGCATTCTTCAAGCGACTCATGCCGAACTGGTCCTTGATCGGGCCGAAGACGAGTGCCTCGCCCAACAATCTGCCCAGCGGCTCCAACAGGCCACCGCTTTCGCCGTTCAGTTTACGGGTTTCGGCAGCCGTGGCCCGGTCCATGAAGAAATGGTACAGCCACTTCTTCAGCGGGGTTGAATCTTCCATACCGACCTGAATTGTCGTCAGCATCTGATCCCAGCTTCTGGGTGCCGCCAGATAGAAAGTCGGGGCGATTTCACGCATGTCGCGCACGACTGTCTCCTGCCGCTCTGGCACGTTCACGGTGAACCGGTGCATAAGTGCCGCCGCGACCGTAATGGCATAGTCCCCGACCCAGGCCATCGGCAGATACGCCAGGATTTCCTCGTTCTCGTCGAATACCCCCGCCGCATGGCCATTCCGTGCAGCAGCCAGAACGTTCTTATGGCTCAGAACGATACCTTTCGGCTTTCCGGTCGTTCCCGAGGAATGCATGAAGATTGCAGGATCTTCTGGTTTTGCTCTGTTCAGAAGCGCCTCTCGGAGATTCGGGTCTTCGTTGAGAGCGTGTCGGCCGATTTCGATCAGGTGATCCCACGACATAAGACCGTCGTCTTCATAAAACCCGAGCCCGCGCGTTTCATCATATATGACATGAGCGATGCCGCTCGCGCCCGCAGTCCGCACCTCGAGGATCTTGTCGACCTGTTCCTGATCTTCCGCGATGGCTGCAACAATCTCGACTTCGCCAAGGAAATGCTGAAGCTCCTCAAGCGTTGCGCCCGGATAGGCTGGCATTGCGTAGGCCCGGAGCAGCGAAACCGCAAGCATACCCTGATATAGCCGCGCACGGTTGTCACCAAGAATGAGAACGGCCTTGCCCGGCGCTACACCGAATTTCTCAAGACCGGCCGCGCAGGCAAGAACCTCTTCCACATACTCGGCCCAGGTGCTTTCCTTCCAGATTCCGCGCTCTTTCTCGCGGATCGCGATACTCTTTGCGTAGCTAGACGCATTCCGCGCCAGCAATGAACCAATCGTCTCGCTGCCGGCATTTTGCAGTGTTGCCCGTTCAGCCATGCGCCCCTCCAACATATGCCTCGATGACCCTTGGATCCTTTATAACTTCCTTCGGAATGCCACTGGCGATCATTTCGCCGTAGTTCAGCGCCAGCATGCGGTCGCAAATGCCGATGATGACATCCATGTGGTGCTCGATCAGAAGGACGCTGACGCCACGTTCGGCCCGAGCGTCCAGAATGAAGCGGGACATATATCCCTTCTCCTCCTGGTTCATGCCCGCCATCGGCTCGTCGAGAATCAGCAATTGCGGCTCGGCCACCAGCGCGCGCGCAAGTTCGACGCGCTTCTTCAACCCGATCGGAAGACCATCGACCAGCTCGTGCCGGATGCTCTCAAGCTGCAGGAACTCAATCACCTCTTCGACGATCTTGCGGTTCCTGACTTCTTCAGGCTGCGCGAGCCACCAATAAAGCGCCGTGCGAAAAACGCCCTGCTTCATGTGGATGTGTCGCCCGAGCAGGATGTTGTCCAGAACGCTCATTCCGTTGAACAGGGCAAGGTTCTGAAAGGTTCGGGCGACCCCGAGCTTTGCAACCTTGTGCGGGGCTATGCCCGTGATATCATGCCCCGCCAGCCGGACAGTCCCTTCGTTCGGCGGGTAGAACCCGGTAATCGCGTTCGTAAGCGTTGTCTTGCCGCTCCCATTCGGACCGACAAGGCCAAATATCTCCTTGGGCCGAATGACGAGATCAACGCCTGTGACGGCGACGATACCACCAAACCGCCGTTCAATCCCGCGGCACTCCAGTATTGCCCCGTCGCCGGCACCGACATCTGTTGTTCTTTGCGTCATCATCTGGATCCTGTTGCCCCCCATTTGATTTGTTGCTTGTATCAGGGAATCCGGAAGTAATCCGGCCGCCCCGTCGGCCAGGGATCCCCCCATAGCTGTTGCCCGCCGTCTATATTCAGAACCTCACCGGTCACGAACTTCCCGGAATTGGCCGCCATATAGACAACGCCTTCCGCGATATCCCACTCATCACCGGCGCGCCGCATCGGATTGGACTCCTGAAAGGTTGCCGCACCCTCCTCGGGATAGTTCCCGAAACCGTTACTCTCACAGCAGCCCGGTGCCACGCAGTTCACGCGGATGCGATGCGGTGCCCATTCCACGGCAACCGATTTGGACAGGTATATCACCCCTGCCCGGGCCGCACAGGTGTGTGCGATGCCGGGCATTCCGCGCCAGATGTCCGCCACGATATTCACGATCGAACCCGGCTGCCCGTTCTCCACCCAGTGACGTGCCGTGGATTGCATCATCCACCAAGTGCCGTTGAGATTGGTGTCTATGACGGCGTTCCAGCCTTTCGGAGTGAAATCCAGCGCCGCCTGTGGAAACTGCCCGCCCGCATTGTTGACCAGAACGTCAATCGAGCCGAATTCGCGATTTGCCTCACGGACAAATTCCTCGACCTTTTCAGGATCCCGGATGGTCATGGGCATGGCAAAGGTCTTGGCACCCAGGCTTTCAAGAAATTCCTTGGCCGAAGCCAGCTTTTCCTCGTTACGCCCGTTGATCGCAAGGTTGGCACCCAGCCTGGCAAACAGGGTTGCAATCGCCAGACCAAGGCCACCGCCCGCACCAGTGACAACAGCGGTTTGACCTGCGAAAAGATCGGGTGCATAAACAGTCGAACGTGATTGCAGGTCTTCTCGCGAAGACCCGAATTGCGTCTCACTCATGACGCCTCCTCCCTATTGCCCCATTCGGGGTTACTGCTCCAATATCTAACGGGCGTTAGAAAAATAATCAAGAAAAGAATTCCCCTTCATTTCAGCATGTCGCGTCACCCAATGCTCGAAACTTGACGGATATCGCCCCCTGATGATCCGGCCCGCCGTGCGGCGCGGACACGGCCCCTGACGTCCTCCACAATGAATTATGATTCAATAATCATTTTCATTGACGCCGAACGGCTGCTTTGTCATGATCGTCGGCAGTAGCAAGGAGACCCTCATGAAACTCGACGAGCTGGCGAGACTACATCGCCAGATGCTGGTGATCCGGCGCGCGGAAGAGCGCCTTAAAAAGCTGTTCGCTGACGGTCTTGTGCCGGGATTCCTGCATCTGTCCATCGGGCAGGAAGCGGTGCCGGTCGGCGTATCGCAGGCATTGACGGACGATGATACAGTGTCATCGAACCACCGGGGCCACGGGCATACCCTGGCCAAAGGCGTTGATCTGACAGGTTTTTTTTCGGAAATCCTCGGCAAGGCGACGGGTCTTTGCAAAGGCCGCGGCGGCTCCATGCACGTGGCCGACCTGAGCAAGGGGATGCTGGGCGCAAACGGGATTGTGGGGGCAGGCCTGCCGATCACCGCCGGCAGCGCCCTGGCGCTCAAGATGCAGGGCCAGGGGCATATCGCGGTGGTCTATTTCGGCGATGGCGCGCTGGCAGAAGGCGTATTGCATGAATGCCTGAACATTGCGGCACTGTGGAAGCTGCCCATCTTTTTCGTGTGCGAAAACAACGGCTGGTCAGAGTTCAGCCCGACAGAACGACAACTCGCGACAAGTCTCGACAAGCTGGCCAAGGCTTTTGGCATCAAGTATTCCGCCGTTGACGGCAATGTGGTGTCCGAAGTGGCGACCATATCGTCGCGGCTGATCAAGGAGATGCGGAAAACCCCCGCCCCGGCCATTCTGGAATGCAACACCACGCGGGTGCGCGGCCATTTCGAAGGCGACCGGCAGGATTACCGTGACGGTGCCGAAATCGCGGCTCTTTCCGAACGTGACCCGATACGCCTGAACGCAGCGGAAATGGCGCGGGCCGGTGGCACTCCTGAGTTGCTGGCCGAGATTGCCGATGCCGTCGATGCCGAAATCGAAGCCGCAACACAGGCCGCGCTTGAGGCACCATTGCCGCGCAGCGCCGATATCCTCGCAGACGTCTACACAACAGTGGCTGGGTGAACGATGGCAGAGACACGTTATATCAAGGCCGTCAACCAGGCCCTTGCAGATGCAATGGAGGCGGACCCCACGGTCTTTCTCATCGGCGAAGACATTGGCGCGGCCGGCGGATCGTTCAAGGCGACCCGCGATCTTCTGGAGAGATTCGGCCCCGAGCGGGTTTATGACTCGCCTATTTCCGAGGCGGCGATCACCGGCATGGCCGTGGGCGCGGCGCTGACCGGAATGCGGCCTGTGGTGGAAATCATGTTCATGGATTTCACTACCCTGTCGATGGACATGCTGGTCAATCAGGCCGCCAAGGCGCGGTCCATGTTTGGCGGTCAGGGATCGGTTCCGATGGTCCTGCGCACGCCACATGGCGGCGGGCTGAATGCCGGGCCGCAGCATTCGCAGTGCCTCGAAGCCTGGTTCGCGCATGTGCCGGGGCTGCGCGTTGTTTGCCCCTCCAATCCCGCCGATGCCTACGGGCTGTTGCGGGCCGCCATTGACGATCCCGATCCGGTGATCGTGGTGGAGAACAAGGCACTTTACGCGATGAAGGGCGATTTGCCCGACGACCGCGAGCCGATCGAGATCGGCAAGGGCCGTATTGTTCGCCCCGGTCGCGACGCCACGGTGGTGTCCTATGGCGCGGCCGTGGCCATGGCGGAAACCGCCGCCGAGACCATGGCAAAAGAAGGCGTCGAGGTCGAAGTGATCGACCTGCGCTCGATTCAGCCGTGGGATGAGGGCCTGGTCCTGGAGAGCCTGACGCGCACCCACAATCTTGTGGTCGCGCATGAGGCGGTGGAAGCCTTCGGCGTAGGTGCCGAGATCGTTGCCCGCATGGCCGACATCGGCTTTGACCAGTTGGACGGGCCGATCGTTCGTGTCGGCGCGCCCTTTGCTCCGTCGCCATTCGGCAAGACACTGGAAGACGCCTATCGCCCCGATGCGAGCCAGATCGTCGCGGCTCTCCGCCGGACGCTGGCCTAGTTTCAAGAGGATCCCATGAGCACGAACCCTATTCTTCTCGACGTGGAAAATGCCATTGCCACGATCACCATCAACCGCGCCGAAACGCTGAACGCGCTGGACGTGCCGACGATCCGCGCCATGCACACTGTGCTGGACAAGGTGGAAAAGGACCCCGACGTCCGGGTTCTCGTATTCACCGGTGCCGGCCGCGCCTTTATTGCGGGGGGGGACATCGCCGATCTGAACTCGCGGGAGGGGCTGGCGCATTATCAGGAGTTTGCGGAAGAGATTCACAACCTGTTCCGCCGCATCGAAACCTTTGACAAACCCACGATCGGGGCGGTGAACGGATTTGCCCTTGGCGGCGGCACCGAACTGCTGCTGGCGCTCGATATCCGCATCCTGTCGGACAAGGCAAAGCTGGGCCTGCCGGAAATCACCCTGGGGCTGTTCCCCGGCGCGGGCGGAACACAGCGGATCATCCGGCAATTGCCGCTCTGCCGGGCGAAGGAAATCATGTATACCGGGGACATGCTGACCCCCGAAGAGGCAGTCTCGGTCGGGCTGGCGAACCGCGTTGTTCCGCACGACACGCTGATGGACAGCGTCCGCGAGACCGCGACCAAGATCGCCCACAAGTCGCCGCTGGTTCTGAAGCTTCTCAAGCGCACGCTTTCCGATGGCGGCGACATGCCCCTGTCGGCCGCATTGCGCCATGAACAGGCGATGATCGGGCTGGTGTTGGACAGCAAGGATGCGCATGAGGGATGCGGAGCTTTTCTGGAGAAGCGCAAAGCAACCTTCGAAGGACGCTAGGCATGACCGATCTCGTTATGCCCAAATTCGGACTGACCATGACGGAGGGTTTGCTGACCGAATGGCATGTCGCCCCCGGCGAGGCGTTCCGCGCGGGCGACATCCTGTTCACGGTCGAGACCGAAAAGGTCGCCAACGACGTGGAGGCGGAAGCAGATGGCGTTCTGGCAGAGATTGTCGTGCCAGAAGGCGAAACCGTGCCTGTCGGCAATCCGGTTGCGAGGCTCGCGTCGGCAAAGGATGACGCGGGCAGCACAGGCGAGCAGACTAAGAGCGCACGCCCGGACCAGGCCCCCCATCCGGCAGCGGACACGGAAGACGCTCCTTCTGCGCGCAAGCTGATGGCCGAGCATGATCTGGCGCGTGAACAGGTCACCCCGACCGGGCGCAATGGCCGCGTCACCAAGGGCGATGTGCTGCGCGTCATTGCGACGCCTCTGGCACGAAGCCTCGCGACGAAAGAGGGGCTGGACCTTCACAGGGTCGAGGGAACCGGCCCCATGGGGCGGATCAAGGCGCGTGACGTCGAGGCTGCGGCAAAGCTGTCCACGAGCCACCAGCCCGGCCCCGTCACCAAGGCAGAGCCAGCCCATGCCCGGCAAATTGTCCCCGATGCGGCGCGGCTGGCCACTGCCCGGCGGGTCAGCGCGGCAAAGCGCGACATCCCGCATTTCTATGTCACGCACGAGGCCGAGCTGAGCGCCCTGACCGCGTTGCGCCGACAGTTGAACGCAGATGCCGATGGGCCGCGGGTCACTGTCACGCATATGCTGATCCGCGCGCTGGGTGTGGCCTTGACCGAACATCCCGCGATGAACCGCATCTGGGCCGGCGATCATATCATCGCCTTCAGCCAGGTGGATATCGGTATGGTCACGCAAACGCCGGGTGGGCTGCGCATCCCGGTCATCCGCGATGCGGGCCGGACCGCGCTGGACGATATCGCGGCACAGGCCCGCGACTTGGCCGAGCGCGCCCGTAGTGGCCGCCTGGGGGCATCTGACGTGGGCGACGGGGTGATTTCCATCTCGAATGTCGGCATGATGGGCGTCACCTCTCTGACGCCGATCATCAACCCGCCGAATGCGATGATCCTGGGTGTCGGGGCCGAACGCCAACTGTTTCGCCCCGACGAAACCGGCGCGCCCGCCCTGCGGCGTGAGATGACCCTGACACTGGCCTGCGACCACCGCATCATCGACGGTGTCGACGCGGCCCGTTTCCTGGCCGATCTTGTTGCCCTTCTGGAAACGCCACTGCGCCTGCTTCGTCCCGCGCGCGGCACCGCCGACCCAAACGCCGGAGAATAAGATGGATTTCACACTGAACGACGAACAGAAGCTGATGATCGAGACCGCCCGCAAGGTCGGCGAGGCTTTCGGCCCCGATTACTGGCGCGAGAAGGACGCCAACAAGTCTTTCCCCACGGAATGCTGGCAAGCGATCTGCGACGCCGGCCTGTCGGGTGCCATGCTGCCCGAAGATCTGGGCGGCGCGGGCCTGGGCATGGTCGAGGTGGCCTTGATCATCGAGGAGCTTTGCGCCGCCGGTGCCGGGGCAACACTTGCGCAGGTCTTCATGCTCAACCCGATCTTTGGCGGGGTATCGGTGGCGAAATACGGCACCGATCAAATGAAAAGGGAATGGTTGCCGAAGATGTGCAGCGGCGAGATGCAGTTCTGCATGGCCCTGACCGAACCCGACGCGGGCAGCAATTCGCTGGAAATGCGCGCAACGGCGGTGGCCGAGTCGGACGGCTGGCGACTGAATGGCCAGAAAATCTGGATCACCGGGGTGCCGCAATCGCACAAGATGCTGGTTGGTGCGCGCACAACGCCCATCGACAAGGCCACGAAAAAGACCCTCGGCATCAGCCTGTTCATGATCGACACGGATCGCGAGGGCGTCAGCCATAACCCGATCGACAAGCTGGGGACGAATACGCTTCCCTCTAGTCAGGTCTTTTTCGACAATGTTCATGTCCGCGCCGACGAGCTGATCGGCGATCTGGACAAGGGATGGTATCAACTGCTGGACGTGCTGAACACCGAACGGATCGTCACCACCGCCGGGTTGATCGGCGCGGGGCGGCTCGCGGTCCGGCTGGGTGTGGACTATGCCAAGGAGCGCCGGGTTTTCGGCCAGACCCCCATCGGAGCCTATCAGGCGATCCAGTTTCCGCTGGCGCAGCACTGGGCGGAACTTGAGGCGGCCAAGCTGCTCAATCTGAAGGCCGCTTCGCTGTTCGACCGGGGGTTGCCGTTCGGATCGGAAAGCAACGCGGCCAAGCTGCTGGCCTCGCAGGCCGCATCCGCAGTCGCGGAGCGTTCCATGCAGGTCATGGGCGGCATGGGATTTTCCAAGGAAATGCATGTCGAACGCCTGTGGCGCGATGCGCGGCTGTTCCGCTTTGCCCCTGTCTCCGAAGAAATGATCCTGAATTACATCGCGACGGTCAATCTGGACTTGCCGCGTTCGTACTGACACGCGCGCCTGCCGTTGCTCTACGACCAAGGAGCCCAAAATGCTGAACCTGTCGGCGCAGTTACGCTTTCATGCCCGGACCCGTCCGCAGGCCGAGGCGCTGATCTACGGCGAGTCACGGCTTGACTGGTCCACGCTGGAACAGCGGGTCCAGCAGCTGGCAGGGGGGCTCGGCGCGCGCGGAATCGGGCCCGACAGTATCGTGGGGCTGGTGATGAAGAATTCATCCGCCTTTATTGAGCTGATCTACGCCCTGTCCCATGTCGGAGCGGTCTGCCTGCCGATCAACTTTCGCCTGTCAGGAGAGGAGATCGCCTATATCACCAATCACGCCGGGGTGGATATGGTGGTGGCGGATGCCGAGTTTTCGGCGGTTCTCGAAGGGCTCGACCAGCCCGTCCTGATATTGGACTCCGCCGCGCAAACGGATCCCCGTGAGGCCTTGAGCGGCGATCCGTTGGTCACGCCGCATCCGCGTGCGGGCCACGATCTGATGCGGCTCATGTATACCTCGGGCACCACGGACCGGCCCAAGGGGGTGACCCATAGTTACGACAATTTCCATTACAAGAACATGGACATGATCGTGTCCTTGCAACTGACGGCGCAGGACCGGCTGTGCATGGTGGGCCCGTTGTATCATGTCGGCGCCTGCGATCTGCCTGGCATGGCGGTGCATATGATGGGTGGCACGCTGGTTGTGCTGAGGGATTTCGATGCGCAAAGGGTCGTGGAAACCATTGCGCGTGAACGGATCACAGGAATCTGGCTGGCCCCGGTGATGACGAGCGGAATTCTGGCACTGGCGCGCGACGACCTGCCTGATCTGACATCCCTGCGCTGGTGTATCGCGGGCGGGGAACGCACACCCGAAGCCCGAATCCGCGATTTCGGGAGGGTGTTTGCCAAGGCGCGTTATGTGGATGCCTACGGCATGACCGAGACCGTTTCGGGGGACACGATGATGGTGCCGGGCCGCGAGATCGACAAGATCGGGTCGGTCGGGCGGCCGGTCAGCATGGTCGAAGTGGAAATCCGCGACGATACCGGCAGCACGCTACCCGCCGGGGTCGTGGGCGAAATCTGCATGCGCGGACCAAAGGTTACACGCGGCTATTGGAAAGACCCGGAGCGCACCGCCGCCGCCATGCACCCTGACGGATTTTTGCGCTCGGGTGATATGGGCTACTTCGATGAAGAAGGGTTTCTGTATTTGACCGACCGCAAGAAAGACATGATCATTTCCGGCGGCGAGAATATTGCATCTTCCGAGCTGGAAAGGGTAATATTCCAAATGCCGCAGGTCGCAGACGTGGCGGTGATTGCCAAGCCCGACGAGAAATGGGGCGAGGTGCCGATGGCCGTAATCGTCCCGAAAGCCGGGCAATCACTGGAGATGGAGGAACTGAACGCCTATTGCCGAAGCCGGTTGGCCGGGTTCAAATGTCCCAAGGACATGAAGCTGGTTGCGGAGTTGCCTCGAAATCCCTCCGGCAAGATTCTCAAGCGCGTACTGCGGGATGAAGTCCTGAAAGACCTTTGATAACATAGGAGAACCTGTGCCGAACCAGAAAGCCAGCCCGACATCGGAGTCCCATTCACGTGCGTTCAAACCGCCCCGAAAGAAGGCCAGACTGACGCGGGACGAAAAGGCACAACGGACCTACCGCAATCTGATGGATGCGGCGGCGAAGATCGTGGGGGAATTTGGCTATGCCGTCACCTCGGTCGCCAAGGTCACAGAGGCGGCGGGCGTGGCCCACGGCACATTTTACAACTATTTCAAGGATCGGCAGGCACTGTTTGATGTGCTGCTGCCCTATGTTGGCAAGCAGATGACCGATCAGATCACGGAAGATCTGACCCATGTCGGTAACGGGATCGAACGGGAAATTGCCAGATTCCGGGCCTATTGCGATTATCTCAAGTCGAATCCCGGTTTTTACCGGGTCCTCTACGAGGCCGAAGTCTTTGCTCCGGTCGCGCATCAGGCTCATATCCAGCGGCTGAGCGACGGGTATCAACGCGCCTTGAAACGCGCCATGGAGGCCGGAGATCTGCGCCAGATGTCAGATGATGAATTGAAGACAATTTCGGCCATTTTGCTTGGCGCACGCGCTTACGTTGCGATGCAGTACAAACAGACCGGCGAAGTCCCGGAATCTGCGGTGCAGGCCTATGCCGGTCTTGTGCGGCATGGCCTATTTAATTAAGCGGATTATTCTTGAGCCGTCACGCAGCTTACCAAGCCGTCAAGGTGTGGGGCCTCTTCTTGCGGGAATGTCATTTTCACCGAGGGTCGTATGATGCACAGCGCACCGGAAAAACTTGTCGGGGCCTTGGTAAACGGGATCGCGATCCTGCGGTATTTGCAGAAAGCCTCTGGCGGCGTCGGTGTGACGCAGGTGGCCCGCGATCTGGGTATCAATCCGTCAACCTGTTTCAACCTGCTGCGCACCCTGGTCCATGAAGGGCTGGCGAGCTTCGATCCGTCCACGAAAACCTACGGGCTTTCAATGGGGGTCGTGTCGCTGGCGCAGGGGGCGCTGGCCGGTGATAATCACATACGTGTGCTTCACCCCGAATTGCAGCGCCTGTCCCTGAAGTTTGGCGTCGCAATGAACCTGTGGCGGGTCGTATCGGAAGATCGCGTTGTGCTGGTGGACCGGACCGAACCCACGGCAACGGTGCAGATCTCGATGCGGATCGGGCAAAGGCTACCGCTGTTCACCGGTGCTTTCGGGCGCTGCTTTGCCGCACAAAGTTCGCTGTCCAGAGCAGAGATTGAACGCCGGTTCAACAAGATACGCCTGGCCAGGCCACCGGATTTTGACCAATGGTATGCCGGCCTGAACCATGTGCGCGAAGCGGGCTTTGCGGTGGATCGCGGCAATTTTGCCATTGGCATCACAACCGTCGCCATCGCCCTGGCGGATGCCAAGGAGCAACCCTTCCTGGCGGTCAGCGCGATCGGCATTTCCGAACAGATCGACGATGCCAAGCTGGACTCTCTTAGCAGCGCGATGCTGAGACTTGGCAAAATCGCGGATCAAAGCGGATAGCGAAAAATATGACTTGTGATTCATAAGTCATGGCAGTTAACTTTCCGCAAAAGGGAGGCCAAGATGGAATCATCCATGGATCACTGGTACGAAACCCTGTCGCCGGGAACGGTGCTGTCGCTGCCCGATATAGATTGCAGCAAAGCGCGGATTGCCCGGCACTCGGAGCTTTTCAACGCCTATCATCCAGTCAACACCAGTTCGGACAACCGCTTTGGCCGCGCCATCGCACACGGGCCGCATCCGGTGGCCCAGGCCATGGCGTCTGTCGGAAATCTTCTTCCCAACAGTCTGGTCGCGATGAGCCAGCTTGGTCCCTGGCGGTTTCTGTGTCCGGCCTTCGTGGGCGATCGCCTGACCGCCGACGCCACCGTGATCGGCCGCGGGCCCGCCTCTCGCGGGAGTGGCACCGTCATTCTGGAAGTGCGTATCATTGACCCCGACGGTCGGGTTTCGCAGATCGGAGAGGCACATCTGCTTGTTCGCCAGCGCCCCAAACCGAAGGAAACGGCATGATCTGGAGCCAGGAACACGACGAGTTGCGCCGCACCACCAATGCGGTGATCGACACCCACGTAAACCCCTTCGTTGACCAATGGGAAGAAGAGGGAATCTTCCCTGCCCGGCAGGTGATGAAGGCCTTTGGAAATGCCGGGCTGCTGGGGATCGGCAAAGCCGAGGAATGGGGCGGCATGGGCCTCGATTTCTCGTTCGAGATTGCCTTCGCCGAGGAACTGGGCAACATCCGCACCATGGGCATTTGCTCGGCCATCGGGGTGCAGACCAACATGTGCACCCCCGCGCTCGCAACTTATGGCAGCGACCGGCTGAAAGAGGAATTCCTGCGCCCCACCATCGCCGGAGATCTGGTAGGCTGCATCGGTGTCAGCGAGGCGGGTGCCGGATCAGATGTCGCACAGCTGAAGACCTCGGCGCGCAAGGATGGCGGCGACTACATCATCAACGGCTCAAAGATGTGGATCACGAATGGGGTTCAGGGAGACTGGATTTGCCTTCTGGTCAATACCGACACGGAAAATGGCCCGCATCGCAACAAGTCCCTGATCGCTCTGCCGCTCGACACACCCGGCATCACGGTTGGCAAGAAGCTGGACAAGGTCGGCTATCGGTCCTCGGATACGGCGCTGTTGTTCTTTGACGATGTGCGGATCCCGCAGGCCAACCTGATCGGCGAGGAAGGTCAGGGTTTCCGCTATCAGATGGGGCAGTTTCAGGAAGAGCGGCTGTTTGTGGTGGCCCGGTCCTGGCGGTTCCTTGATATCGCGATCGAGGAAACCATCGACTATCTGCGCCAGCGCAAGGCCTTTGGTCGCCCGCTGCTGGACAACCAGTACATATATTACAAGCTGGCCGAAATGCAGGCCCAGATCGAATCCGTCCGGGCGCTGCTATATCGGGCGCTCGAAGCTCTTCTGAACGGCGAAGACGTGACCAAGCTTGCCTCGATGGCGAAATACCTGATCGGGAGGCTCTCGATGGAGATCCCCGTGGAGCTGACGCAATTCTGGGGTGGCCAGGGCTTCATGAACGAGAATTTCATTACCCGCGTGTATCGCGAGGCCCGCCAGACAGCCGTGGGCGGCGGAGCGAACGAGGTGATGTTGCAGATCATCGCCAAGAAGATGGGAATATTTCCGAAATCGTGAAGTCGATGTTTCTGCGGTTGCGCGCCCGATCCTCAAGGAGTGGACATTGCATCGCGGAGAATAAAGGGAGAGAGAGAAGATGGATTTTTCCTTTACTGAGGAACACGAAAGGGTCCGCGAGACGGTCCGGCGCTTTGCCGCTGCGGAAATCGCGCCGATCGCCCGACAGCATGACGATGATGAGACATTTCCAAAGGAGATGTTTCGCAAATGGGGTGATCTGGGCCTTCTGGGCGTGCGCTATCCGGCCGAAGATGGCGGCTCTGGCATGGACAAGATCAGCGACTGCATCGTGCGCGAAGAGTTGAGCTATGCCAGCCAGTCATTCGCCTCGACCTGGTCGGCGCACACCCATCTTGGCATCTGGCCCATCTGGAAAGCGGGCACAGCCGAGCAAAAGGCGAAGTATCTTCCCGGAGCGTTCTCGGGCGAAAAGATCAGTGCTTTCGGCCTTTCAGAGCCAGGCGGCGGCTCGAACATACGCGCGCTGTCCACCAAGGCGGAAAAGATCGACGGAGGGTGGCGCATTTCCGGGGCCAAAACCTATATCAGCAATTCTCCGTTCGCGGATTTCATGCTGCTGGCGGCCCGGACTTCGCCCGAATTGAAGCCCCATGCGATCAGCCTGTTCATCGTTGATTTGCCAAACCCCGCCGTGGTCATCCACAAACTCGACAAGGAGGGCATTCGCGCATCGGAAACCGGCCTGATTCATATCGACGGGCTGGAGGTGCCCGACGAGGCGCTGCTTGGCAATGAAACAGGCACATATCCGATCATCCTTGATTCCCTTTCGGAAAACCGCGTTGGTGTGGCGGCGAATGCCCTCGGCATGGCGCGCGCGGCGAGGGATGCCTCGATCGCCTATGCGCGGGAGCGCGAGGTGGCCGGCAAGCGCGTGGGCCAGTATCAGGCCATCGCCCACAAGATCGCCGATATGGATACCGATATCGAGGCCGCCCGCTGGCTGGTGTATCATGGCGCCTGGCTGGTCGATCAGGGAAAGCTCACGGCATCCATGGCCGCCAAGGTGAAGCTTTTTGCCTCGGAAGTGGCGGTGCGCGCATCCGAACAGGCGATTCGCATTCACGGAGGGGCCGGGATCATGCGGGACTATTCCGTGGGCCGGATTCACCGCGATTCGCTGGTCTATGTCATCGGCGAAGGCACATCGGAAGTGCAGCGCAACCTCATTTCGCGCGCACTGGAACTCTAGAGCAATTTCAGAAAGAGTTGATAACTTTTTCGGTTCAAAATTGCGACAACTCAATCATCTAGAGTGTTTTGGTGTTTCAACGAAATACCGAAACACTCTCGAGTATCCGTCTTGATCAAGACGGATACTCTGGCCGGATCGTTCACGACGCTTGTGTTGATGGCCCCGACGACATGGTTTCCGCAGCGCATTGATGGTAGACGCACGTGGTTGATTCGTCCGGGTTTTCTTGTCGACGATAGCCGCCGCCAGCTTGACCGGATGGGGGCGCGAGCCGTGTCGAACCGGGCGCGCCGCCACGGCGAGCGTTTCGGGCACGCCGCCCGCCATCTCTACCACGGCCAGCAGGCGCAGCAGACTTTCTCGTAAATGTGCTTCAAGTGCCATCGAGATCGAGCATGACGGGTTTGCCGTTCAAGGGTAACAAAGCGGGCTTTTGGGAGGTGGACTGACACGTGGTGAGGGGGCCTGCCCGGGAAACTGGACTTTCTGGCTTTGACAGCCGGAAAATATCTGTGTTCAAAAATTTACGCTACCCTCATCACATGTTTATGAATAATTCGGGCCAAACCGCCGCTTGAATGAAAAATGCGACATTCCGCCCCTCGAACAGGACCCCTGCCCCATGTTTACCGCCACCCTGATCGCGCCGCCCGGCGCCCTTGATACCACCCTTGTCGAGGCGCTGCGCAATGCCTGGGGCGGCGGCGAGGCGGTCTGGCTCTCGGCGCGCGAGGCGGCCGAATTCAGCCTGCCGGACAGCCCCGGCAACCGGTGGCAGGTCTGGGCCGAGTTGCAGGCGCAGGGCGTGGATCTGGTGGTGCAGCCCAGCGCGGGGCGGCGCAAGGCGATGCTTCTGGCCGATATGGACAGCACGATGATCCGCGAGGAATGCATCGACGAGCTGGCAGAGGTGGCGGGTGTCGGCGCGCATGTGCGCGCCATCACCGCGCGGGCGATGAATGGCGAGCTGGATTTCGAGGGTGCGCTGATCGAGCGGGTGGCGCTGTTGCGCGGCCTGCCCGAGACGGTCATCGCCGAGGTGCTGGCCGCGCGCATCACCCCGATGCCGGGCGGGGCCGCGCTGGTGGCGACGATGCGCGCGCACGGGGCTTATGCGGCGCTTGTCTCGGGCGGGTTCACCGCGTTCACACAGGCCATCGCGGCGCGGCTCGGCTTTGACGAGCACCGCGCCAATACGCTTCTGTCGGAGGGTGGCCGCCTTACCGGGACGGTGGCCCAACCCATCCTCGGGCGCGAGGCCAAGGTGCGCGCGCTCGAGGACATCACCGCGCGGCGCGGCATTGCCGAGGCGGATGTGATCGCCGTGGGGGACGGGGCCAACGATCTGGGGATGCTAGGCCGCGCCGGGACCGGGGTGGCGCTCCATGCCAAGCCCTCGGTCGCCGCGCAATGCGATATACGCATCAACCACGGCGACCTGACGGCGCTGCTTTATCTTCAGGGCTATCGGCGCGACGAATTCGCGGTGTGACACGGTCGGCCCGGGACGGGCACAGCCCCGCCCCGGACCTCTGGCCGGATCGTCGGTCAGCCGTCGTCGGACGGAAAGATGCCCGCCGCCTGCGCGGCGGCCACTTCGGCCTCGTTGAGCACACCGTCGGCGTTCACATCGGCGGCATTGAAATCGGCCTCCGAGAGATCGGGCAAGGCCGCCTGAAGTTCGGACACGGTGAGATACCCGTCCTGGTTGGTGTCCATCGCCGCGAAATCGGCGGCCTGTGCCATGACAGGCAATGCGAGCATCAGGGCTGCGCCGGTGGCAAAGGGTGATTTGATCATCTCTGTCATCCTTTCGTATCGGATAGACGGGGTGCGGGATTGCACCACCGTGAGCCAAGTCTGCGAAACCGGGCGCGCGGTGTCTGCCCCGCTGCCCGAAACCGTGGAAAATCCGCAGAAATCAGCCCGAATCGGGGGCGTGCGCAGGCGAACCTTCGCCGCCATGCGGCAATCGGCGCCCGCCCGCCTGCGGGCGATCCGGGTTTCGGCAAGGACGCGCCGGAAATGCCGTCGGCGCGCATCGGTGGAGCTTTGCCGACGCCGCAATCCGGCAGGTTGTTCAGGCCGCATTCCGGCATGAGTCGCCGGTTGCCGCGCAATGCGATATCAGCGTCATTTGAAAGCAATTTCAGAAAAAGTTGATAGGCTTTTTCGGTTCGAAATTGCGACAACTCAATCATTTAGAGTGTTTTGGTGTTTCAACGAAAAACCGAAACGCTCCAGGTGGTCTGAGGGCGAGGGGTTTTCGCGGTTTGGGCGTGGCTCAGGCGGAGGCGGTGCCCTGCCCTGCCCCGTCGTGGAAATCGCAGATCATCGCGAAGAGCCGCGCCTGCATCGCGGGCGTATCCATCAGCGTCTCGTGCCGCCCGCCCGCGACCATCTCCAGCCGCCCGCCGGGCCAGCGCGCCATGCGATCATGGATGCGGGATGCATCGACGATCTCTTCATCGCTGCCCAAAATCGTGAGGCAGGGCAATGCGGGAGAGGGGCGGCGCGCAAGCCCCCGCATCTCGCGCAGCGCCTCGTGCAGCCAGCGCAGGCTCGGGCCGCCGATGCCAAGCTCGGGATGGGCCTGCAACTGGCGCGCCATGTAATCCCACATTTCGCGGTCATTGGTGAGCTTGTTGGTCTCGAACGGCTCTGACAGAACGTAATGCGCAGGCCCCGTGCTGGGTGCGTAGTGATGGCCGAGGCAAAGGCGGTGCGCCCCCCACCCGAGCGACCACGCAAACGGGCGCAGCGCCGCGCCCATCTTGATCCCCCACATCGGTGCGGAAAAGACGGCGCTGGCCACGTCCAGCCCCTCCATCACCGCGCGCAGCCCGATACAGCCGCCCATCGAATGCGCGAGCAGGTGCCACGGGCGCGGCAGATCAAGCGCGCGCGCCGCCGCCATCATCGCGGCCACGTCGTGCTGATAGTCGGTGAAGTGATGCACATGGCCCGCCATCGCGTCGCCGGTGAGCCGGTCTGCAAGCCCCTGCCCGCGCCAGTCGATCACAAACGTGGCATAGCCGCGCGCCGCGAAATGCCCCGCCGCACGACCGTATTTCTCTATATATTCGGTGCGTCCGGGGAATAGCAGCACCGTGCCCACCTTGGCCTCGCGGTGCCACAGCCCCGCGCGCAGCCGCACGCCATCGCGCGCCGCGAGCCACCACGCCTCTCCGTCATCGGGGCCGCAGGCCAGCTCCGAATAAAGCGGGGCACGCTCCATCAGGCGAGGACGCTGCCCAGCTTCATCGCGAGGCCCATATCGCCATCCACCGACAGCCGCCCCGACATGAAGGCGGCGGTGGGGTCGAGATCGCCCGCGAGGATCGATTGAAACGTGTCGGCATCGGCGCTCAGCGTCACGTCGGCGTCATCATCGGCGGCGCGCGCGCCATTGGCGTCGATGACGATGCTGCCCTCGCCCTCGATCACGAACCTGGCCGCCCCGTCAAAGCCGTCGCTGCCCATCTTGTCGTTCAGGGCCTTGACGGCGGCCTCTATCACGTCGCTCATCTCATCCATCCTTTCACGATTGCGATGACGGGGGGTTTCCCTTCCGCCAATCCGCGCTAAACTCACGCCTGTTATGAGAGACATGCGCCGATATCTCAACCATACCGTAGCGGCAGGGCTGGTGCTGGTCATGTTTTCCTTACCCGTGGCCGCATCCGATGCGCGGCTCGACACGCTCTTTGCCCGGCTTGAGAGCGCAGAGCCTGCCGACGCGCGACGCATCGCCGCAGAGATCGAGCTGGCATGGGCGCGCTCCGGCTCGGCGGCGATGGATCTGCTGTTGCGCCGGGGTGAGGATGCGCTTGAGGCGGGCGATCCGGACATGGCCATCGAACATCTTAGCGCCGCCATCGACCATGCGCCGGATTTCGCCGAAGCGTGGCACCTGCGCTCCGCCGCGTTTTTCGAGCAGCAACGCTATGGCCTCGCGCTGCATGATCTTGCGCAGGCCGTCGTGCTTGAGCCGCGCCATTTCAACGCGATCTACGGTATGGGCATCATTTTCGAGCAGACCGGGCGGTTTGCGCTGGCGCATGACGCGCTGGTGCGAGCGCAGGCTATACATCCCCATCACGAGGCCGTAAGCGAGGCACTGGAACGGGTGGCGCGCGAGCTGGGCGGCACCGATATCTGAGGCAAGACAGCCAGTCGAGAGAACGGGGGGCGCATGTCCGAGCAGTCGAGAACCGTCGCGGTTCTGGGCCCCACCAATACCGGCAAGACCCATTACGCGATCGAGCGGATGCTGGGCTACCGCACCGGGATCATCGGGCTGCCGCTGCGCCTGCTGGCGCGCGAGGTCTATGACAAGATCGTGGCCGTGCGCGGCCCCTCGGTGGTGGCGCTTGTCACAGGCGAGGAACGCATTGTTCCGCCGCGCGCGGCCTACTGGGTCTGCACGGTCGAGGCGATGCCCGAGGGGATGGGCACGGATTTCGTCGCCATCGACGAAATCCAGCTTTGCGCGGACCCCGAGCGCGGCCATGTCTTCACCGACCGCCTGCTTCGGATGCGCGGCCTTCGCGAGACGCAGTTCCTGGGCAGCCATTCCATGCGCCCCACCATTGCCGCGCTGGTGCCGGGGGTGGAGTTTCTGGGCCGCGCGCGCATGTCGCAACTCAGCTACACCGGCCCGCGCAAGATCTCGCGGATGCCCGCGCGCAGCGCCATTGTCGGCTTTTCGGTGGAAAACGTCTATGCCATCGCCGAGCTGATCCGGCGGCAAAAGGGGGGTGCTGCGGTGGTGATGGGCGCGCTTAGCCCCCGCACGCGCAACGCGCAGGTGGCGCTCTATCAGAATGGCGATGTGGATTATCTGGTGGCGACGGATGCCATCGGCATGGGGCTCAATCTCGATATCGACCATGTGGCGTTTTCGTCGCTGACGAAATTCGACGGGCGGCGGATGCGCGCGCTTTTCCCGCATGAGCTGGGCCAGATCGCGGGCCGCGCGGGGCGCGGGATGCGCGATGGCACATTCGGCGTGACCGGCGAGGCCCCGGATCTGGAGCCGGAACTGGCCGGGGCGATCATGGATCACCGCTTTGCCCCGGTGCGCAAACTCGAATGGCGCAACGCGCGGCTGGCCTTTGGCTCGGCGCAGGCGCTGATTGACTCGCTCGAGGCACGGCCAGAGCATGAATTGCTCGCGCGCGGGCGCGAGGCCGACGATCTGGCCGCGCTCAAGACGCTGGCCGAGGTGCCGGATGTGCGCGCCCGCGCGTCTGACGCGCCCGGCGTGCGGCTCTTGTGGGATGTCTGCCGCATCCCCGATTTTCGCGGGATAAGCGCCGTCGAGCACGCCAGCCTGCTGGAGCGCATATACTGCGACCTGCACGAATTGGGCCGCGTGCCCGATGACTGGCTGGCCGCGCAGGTGCGGCGCATCGACCGCGTTGATGGCGATATCGACACGCTGTCGAAACGCCTTGCCCATATCCGCACATGGACATACGTGGCGCAGCGCAAGGGCTGGGTCGATGACGAAACCCATTGGCGCGAGGCGACGCGCGCGGTAGAAGACCGCCTGTCGGACGCGCTTCACGGCGCGTTGACGCAAAGATTCGTGGACCGGCGCACATCCGTGCTGATGCGCCGGCTCAAACAGAAGGAGGCGATGGTGGCCGAAGTGAACGATCAGGGCGCCGTCAGCGTCGAAGGCGAATTCATCGGGCGGCTGATGGGATTCCGCTTTATCCGCGACAAGGCGGCGGCGGGACAGGAGGCGCGCACCCTGGAGCAGGCGAGCCTTGCGGCCCTTGCGCCCCATTTTCATCTGAAGGCGGATCGTTTCTACAACGCCCCCGATACCGAGATCGACTTTACCGAACAGGGCGGCCTCATGTGGGGCAAGGACGCGGTCGGCAAGCTGGTGGCCGGGACCGACCCGCTCAAGCCACAGGTCGCGGCCTTTGTCGATGACGAGGCCGGGCCGGATGTGGCCGCCAAGGTGCAGCGCCGCCTGCAACATTTCATTGATCGCAAGGTGGCGACGCTGTTCGAGCCGCTGATGGCGATCAGCCGCGACGAAACGCTGACCGGGCTGGCGCGCGGCTTTGGCTTCCGGCTGGTCGAGGGCATGGGCGTGCTGCCGCGCGGCGACGTGGCCGAGGAGGTCAAGGCGCTCGATCAGGAGGCGCGCGGCGCGCTGCGCAAGCATGGCGTGCGGTTCGGGCAATTCACCGTGTTTCTGCCGCTGCTGCTGAAACCCGCGCCGACACGGCTTCGGCTGGTGCTGTGGTCGCTTGCCAAGGGGCTTGAGACCTTCCCCGAGGCCCCGCCGCCGGGGCTTGTGACCGTGCCCGCCGATGCGGATGCACAGCCGGGCTATTTCGCGATGGCAGGCTATCGCGCCGCGGGCGAGCGGGCGATTCGCATCGACATGCTGGAGCGGCTGGCCGACATGCTGCGCAGCGTCGACACGCGCGCAGGGTTCGAGGCAACGCCCGACATGCTGTCGATCACCGGCATGACGCTGGAGCAGTTCGCGGGCCTGATGCAGGGGCTTGGCTACCGCGCCGAGCGCGGTGAGCGCGAGAAGGTCAAGCCGGTGGACCGCGCGGTGGCCGAGGCCCCGGCGGATGCCCCCGCCGCAGAGGAGGCCCCGGAGACCGCCGGAGATGCGGCCGCCACCCTGCCCGACGAGGGCGTGGCCCCCGTCGCGGCCACCCAGCAGCCCGATCCCGAGATCGCCGCCGATATCCCCGAGACCCCCGAGGAAGAGATCGCCCCCGGCGACGCGCCGGATGTGGCAGCACCGGAAATCGAGGTGTTCTATACCTTCACCTGGGCCCCGAGGCAGCCGCGCGCTGCCCGCCCGCAACAGGGCGCACGCGGCAAGCCACAGGGGAAATCCGAGGGGAAGCCACAGGGAAACCCGCATGGCAAACCCCGTGGCAAGGGCAAGCCGGGCGATGGCAAACCGCGCGAGGACCGCACCAAGACCTTCAGCGCGCGCCCCGAGAAAAAAGACCGCATCGACCCCGACAACCCCTTTGCTGCGGCGTTGATGGGGCTCAAGACCAAGGGCTGACCGGTGCCCGCCCCCGACGGGCGTATCCGCCTCGACAAGTGGCTGTGGCAGGCGCGGTTCTTCAAGACGCGTGCGCTTGCGGCCGGGCAGGTCACGGGCGGGCATGTGCGCATCAACGGCACCCGCGCCGTCAAGCCGGCGCAGCAGGTGGGGGCCGATGACGTGCTGACCTTTGCCCAGGGGCACCATGTGCGCGTGGTGCGCATCATCGCGCCCGGCACCCGCCGAGGCCCCGCCCCCGAGGCGCAGGCGCTTTACGAGGATATCACCCCGCCCGAGCCCCGCGACAACGACCCGCCCAACCCGCGCTATGAGGGAAAGGGCCGCCCGACCAAGCGCGACCGCCGCAAACTCTTGCCCGATGGCTCCGGCCCGCTTGAATGATCGCGCAGTCTGGACTAGGTCACACCCGAACCGCCGCGCATCCGGCAAGCACGTGAGACGCCCATGACCTATATCGTCACCGATAACTGCATCGCCTGCAAATACACCGACTGTGTCGAGGTGTGCCCCGTGGATTGTTTCTACGAGGGCGAGAACATGCTGGTGATCCATCCCGACGAATGCATTGATTGCGGCGTGTGCGAGCCGGAGTGCCCCGCCGACGCGATCCGCCCCGATACCGAGCCGGACATGGAGCCGTGGGTGGAATTCAACCGCAAGTATTCCGAGATCTGGCCGGTCATCGTCACCAGAAAAGACCCGCTGCCCGAGGCCGAAGAGCGCGACGGCGAGACCGGCAAGCTTGAGAAATATTTCTCGGAAAAACCCGGCGAGGGCGGCTGAACGGGCGATTCGCCGTTTGACGGGCGCAGGCACCGCGTGACGGGGGTGCAAACCCCAGACCGGAAAAGTCAGGAATATGTCCTGCGCGGCGCTCTCTTTCTTTGAGGCGCAATTTGTGTTATGATTCCTTCACGAACAACATGATGCGCCTGAAACCGTATCCGCCTCATTCGCTGCCGGGGTGGACACTACACATTTTGGAACACATATACTCGGTCCAGTCAGGATCGTGGCGTGTGTTTTTTCGTGTGCTGGATGGCGCGCTGCAAGGAAAGAACCGTATGTCCAAAGCCAGAAAGACCGAGTTTCGCCCCGATGAATATGTCGTCTACCCCGCCCATGGCGTCGGGCAGATCATCTCGATCGAGGAACAGGAAGTCGCGGGCATCACGCTCGAGCTTTTCGTGATCTCTTTCGAGAAGGACAAGATGACGCTGCGGGTGCCCACGGCCAAGGCCACCGAAATCGGGATGCGCAGCCTGTCGAGCCCGGATGTCATTTCCAAGGCGATGATCACGCTCAAGGGCAAGGCGCGCGTCAAGCGGGCGATGTGGTCGCGCCGCGCGCAGGAATACGAGCAAAAGATCAACTCGGGTGATCTGATTGCGATTGCCGAGGTGGTGCGCGATCTGCACCGCAGCGACGATCAGCGCGAGCAGAGCTATTCCGAGCGCCAGCTTTACGAGGCCGCGCTTGAACGTCTCACCCGCGAGGTGGCTGCCGCCTCTGGCGGCGACGAGGTGCTGGCCGCGCGTCAGGTGGGCGAGGTTCTTGTGTCCCGCGCCGCCTGAGCCGGATCAACCCAGCGATCAAGGCCGCACCCCGCGGGGCGCGGCCTTTTTCTTTGGCCGGGGGCGCGTGACGCTTTGGGCGATCCGCCCTGAAGCGGTTGATTTAACGCAATTTCGAACCGAAAAAGTCTATCAACTTTTTCTGAAATTGCTTTATCCGCGCACGCCGTCGAACTGTGCCACGCGCAGGCCCGCCGCCTCCAGCCCGGCGCGCAGGGCGCGGGCGATGGTCACCGCCTCGGGCGTGTCGCCATGCAGGCAGATCGTGTCGATCCGGGTGGGGATCTGCGTGCCGTCCAGGGCGATGATCGCGCCCGCGCGCAGCATTGCGAGGATGCGCTCCGCCGCGTGATCCGCGTCATGGATCACCGCGCCGGGCTGTCGCCGGTCCACCAGCGTGCCATCGGCGTTATAGGCACGGTCGGCGAAGATCTCGCAGGCAATGCGCGCATTGAGACTGCGCGCCGCCGCCTCCTGCGCCGTGCCCGCCAGCACCATGAGGATGATTTCCGGGTCAACCGACAGCGCGGCCTCGTAGCAGGCGCGGGCAAGCGCCTCGTCCTCCGATGCCATATTGGCGAGCGCGCCGTGCAGCTTGAGATGCCGCACCGCGCCGCCCGCCGCGCGCGCCATCGCCTGCGCCGCGCCCAACTGATAGCGGACCTGATTGGCGAGCGTGGCGTGGGGCACATCCATGCGGTTGCGCCCGAACCCCTGAAGATCGGCAAAACCGGGATGCGCGCCGATGCCGGTGCCCCCCGCCACCGCGCGCGCCATCGTCGCCGCCATCACATCCGGGTCGCCCGCGTGAAAGCCGCAGGCGATATTGGCGGAACTGATGATATCGAGAAGCGCCGCATCATCGCCCATTGTCCAGGGGCCAAAGCTCTCGCCCATATCGGCGTTGAGATCGACGGATTTTTGCATGATTCATTCCTCCTCGTTCCCGGCCGTTGCGCCGCTGATGAGTTGATAGGACAGAAGATCGCGGATGTCGCGCGGGTCGCGCGTGAGAGGCGTCAGGCGGCGGCGCAGGGTGGCGCGCGCCTCTGCCGCACGGCGCTCGGCGGCAAGCGCCTCACCGGGCGGCACGAAACGCAGGCGCAGCGCGGTGCCGGGGGCGGCCTGCGCCACGCGCGGCAGATCGCAGGGCAGCACCGCGCCAATGCGGGGATAGCCGCCCGTGGTCTGGCATTCGGCCATCAGGACAAATGGCGCGCCGTCACCGGTGATCTGGATATCGCCCGGCACGATCGCCTCTGACAGCACGGTGAGGCCGGCGCGGGCGGCAAAGCCGTCGCCCTCGGGGGCAAGGCGCACCCCCATGCGGTTGCCGCGCGCGTCGCGGGTAAAGCGGGTCTGCTCGAAGCGTATCACTTCCTCGTCGGGGAAAAGCGCCGTCTGATAGCCCGCCACCACGCGCAGCTCGCCGCCCGAAAAACGGTCATCCGGGTCGAGGAAAAGGCCGGTCTCCTGCCCCCTGTCCGGGCCGATGGGCAGGCTATCGCCCGCCTTGAGCGCGCGGCCTATCCCGGCGGCAAGGTGGGCTGCGCGCGCGCCAAGCACCTCGGGCGTGGAGATGCCGCCACCCAGATGCAGATAGCCGTAAACCCCCGCCGTGGCAGGCCCGATCTCCAGCCGCGCGCCCGCGGGCAGAAGGTGCGAGGCATTCCACGCCACAGGCTGGCCGTCAATACGCACGCGCATGGGCGCGCCGGTGAGCGCGATACGCAGCGCCTCGGTAGCCGTAAAGGTGCCGCCCATCCCGGCCATTTCCAGCGCTGCCAGCGCCGCGTCCTGCCCCAGAAGCGCGGCACCCTCAAAGATCGCCAGCCGGTCCGCCGCGCCGCCCCGCGAAAGGCCACAGGCGAGGTATCCGGGCCGCCCGAGATCCTGCACGGTCAGCCCCGGACCGGCCTGTTGGATATGCAGGGCGCGGCTCATTTTATTGCCTCGCAGGTCGCGCCGCCATCGGGGCCGGCGGCGCGCAGGCGCTCGAATTGCTCGCGCCCGACCGCCTCGAAAATCACCTCGTCGCCGGGGCGCAGAACGAAGGGCACCTCGGCCTCGGGGCGAAAGGGGCGAAACGCGGTCTGCCCGACATGCCGCCAGCCGGTGGGGGTGGTGACCGAGAACAACACCAGTTGGCGGATCGCCAGCACCAGCGCACCGACCGGAACACGCTCGGTCAGCGCCTGCTGGCGGGGGATGTTCCAATGCGCGCGCAACTCGCCCAGATAGGGCTGGCCGGGGGCAAAGCCGATGGTCTGCACGCGCACACGCGTGGCGGCGATCTCGGTTGCTGCGGCCTCGGGCGAGAGCCCCGCCTCGCCTGCGGCCTCAGACAGCTGCGGGGCGAGATCGGTGCCGTAAACGGTGGGAATGCGCCACAGGCGGCGGCCCTGCGGGAGATCGGCGGCATACCAGTCGCGGCTGTCAAGCAGCGCCTGCATCTCGCGCGCCACGGCCTCTGGATCGGTATGGAGCGCGTCAAGCCGCAGGAAGACCGACACCAGCGAGGTCGAGGTTTCCTCCACCCCCTCTGGGCTTGCCCGCTCGACTGCGGCGCGAAACGCCAGCGCCGCGCGGTTGCCCGCCTCCGACAGCCGGTCGCCGAACGACACCAGCAGACCGTCGAGGCCGACCCGCCCGATGCGGGGAAATCTGCCTTGGGAGTTGCTGTCGGTCACGTCGGTTGCGTCCTTGTCCTGCCGGGGTCAGGTTTACTGCACCGCGTTCGGCAAAAACAGGGCGATTCCGGCGGCGGGGGGGCAATATCTGGCGCGCGAAGCGCTGCCCAAGAGCATCGAGACCAGCAATATCCATCAAGAAACGCTGCGCGCTCAAGCAGATCAACGCCGCCTTCACGATGGTGGCCGACCCGATCCTGACCGAGACCGGCGATCTTCTGTCAAGCCGCATCTCGAGCCGCGCCTGAGCGCGATTGTATCGCCACACCCGTTGGCATAGGACAGAGCCAAAGGCGGAGGGTGGGCGATGCTCTGGATTCATATCGGGATGCCCAAGACGGGCACGACGGCGCCGCAATCGTGGCTTCATGCCCATCCCGATTTTCTGGCCGCGCGCGGCTTGCGCTACCTTGTGGCGGGGCGCGACCGGGGAACGGGCCACGCGCGGCTCATCTGTCACAACGCGATGGCCGTCGCGATGAGCCGGGGCTGGCGCGGCACGCCCGAGGCGCTGGCCGAGGAATGCCGCGCCCATGAGGGCGGCCACGCCATCGTGTCGAGCGAGATGTTCTTTGGCCGCGACCTCACCCCGCTGCAAGAGCGGTTCCTGTCGCGGATTGCTGCGCCGGTGCGGATCGTCGTCTACCTGCGCCGCTTCGATGATTTCATCGAGGCCGATTACAAGCAGCGCGCCAAGAACGGCCTGCCCACCGGCGACGCTGCGGCGTTTGTCGCCGAGCGGCTGGCAAGGATCGCCGCCGATCCCGATTACATGAACCTCGAAACCGCCTTTGCACGCATCCGCGCGCAGGTGCCGGGGGCCGGGATCATCCCCCGCCTTTACCTGCGCGACGAGATGGCGGGCGGCAACATCATCACCGATTTCCTGTCGCTCTTTGATGTGCCGCCCGAGGAGGTGCCGCTCCCCGAGCGCGCCGCCAACCGCTCGCTGTCACGGGTGACAAGCGAGGCGCTGGGCCTGTTCGACGACAAGGCGGGCTATGACAAGAAGGCGCGGCGGCGGCTGGGGCGGATGCTGCAAACCTGCGGCGATGCGCGGCTCTATGGCAGCGGCGACGTGCTCACACCCGAGGAACGCGCCGAGGTCAACGCCGCCTTCGAGACGCGCAACGCGGGCCTGCGCGCCGCCTTTTTCCCCGAACGCGACCGGCTGTTCCCGCCCGCCGATCCCGGCGAGGCGCGCCCGCGCGGCCATGTGGGGGAGTTGGCCGAATTTCAGCACGCGGTGCGCATGATCCTGCGGCTTGCGCGCGGATAAGCTTGTGGTCGACGGCTGACAGATCTTGGCGCGCCAAGCGTCGTGACGGGCCTGTTGCGGGCATTCGATCTGATGCGATGAGCCGCGCGGGTGCCCGACCGCGGGCGGGTGCTGCAACGGTTGCGCGTGGCACTTTATGCCCGCAAAATACTGCAACGATTGTAGGGAGTTCGACGTTGCAAAAGCGCCCGCCCGTCCGGGCGGTCGGGCGCTCGCGCGGCGGCGCGCAAGCGCGCCTTGATTCCGCGCGGGGGGCAAGATGCAAACGTCCCCTTCATGCCAGAAACATCCCCCGCGCAGCACCGGGCAGTTGTATCAGGCCTCAAACATCCACCCGGATCAGGCGCTGTCGCGCATCAGCCGCGCGCGGCGCTTGGCATAGCGCTGCTGGTTGGGGGCGATGTCGGCGGCGCGCTCAAGCGCTGCCACCGCCGCCGCCTCGTCGCCCGCGTCGCGGCACAGATCGGCAAGGCGCGCGTGCAATTCGGCGGTGCTGTCATCCATCGCGCTGGCGCGCGCCATCGCGGCGCGGGCGGCCTGCGGATCGCCTGCGGCAAGGTGGATGCAGCCGGTGAGATAGTGCCAGAACGCATGATCGGGGGCCATCGCGCGGCAGGCCTCCATTTCGCGCAGCGCGCCCGCGTGATCGCCCCGGAGCATGAGGATTTCCGCCTGCCGCTTGGCAATCAGGGGTTCGCCGGGCAGCGCCGCGCGGACCTCGGAATTGCGCGCAAGCGCCGCATCAAGCCGCCCCGCGCGCGCGTCAAGCAGGGCGCAGAAACTGTCGGGCAGGGTGCCGGGGGCAAAGCGAGGGTCCGCCTCGATCCGGTCGCGCAGCGCAGAGAGCTCGCGCGGGCTGCCGAGCAGCCGCGCCACCTTGCCGTCGATGGCGAAATCCGGCCATTCAATGGCGATAGTCCCGAGATCCGCGGCACGGCGGCGCAGGATGCGCGCCTGTTGCACGAGGATATTGGTCTGCTGATAGCGGATCGGCAGCATCAGCGCCGTGTCGCGGTCAAACGGCAGCACCGCGCCGGGGCGCAGCCGCCGCCGCTTTATCATGAAGGTGCCGATCACCGTCACATCGGGCAGCATCGGCTTTTGCCAGAAGGCGCGCAGGAAGGCGCGGCGCGCGCGGTTGCGCTGGCCAAGCGCACCCCGGATATGCGCCTCGACGGCAAGGGCGGTGATATAGTTTTCCTGCCATTGATGGGGATGGGCCAGCGCCGCCGCGACATGGGCGCGCGCCTCGTCCCAGCGGTTGAGATAGATCCCGCAAATCGCCTGCATCAGCGGCATGAAGGCATTGTCGGCCCCCGCGCCGAGGATCGCCTCGCCTATGTCCCACGCGGCCTCGTCGCGGCCGGTTTCCTGCAAGCGGCGCGCGAGCTTGACATAGACATGAGCGGCCTCGCTGGGGGTGATGAAACCATCGATCCCGGCTTGAAACCGCGCCAGCAGCCGCTCATAGGCGGCCTCGCGCTCGGCAAGGCTCATCACCTCGTGAAAGCATTTGCGCTCCTGCCCGCTCAGGCGCGCGGCGGCGCGGCTGAAGGCGCTGATCGGCGGGGCCACGATCTCGGAGGCGCGCGACATGGCGAAAAGTTCGAGGAAATCGCGCTGCACCGGCTTGCAATCGCTCAGATCGACCAGATCATCAATGGCCTGAACATGGGCGTGCGCGGCGGCAAAGCGGGCGATGCTCTCGGGCTGATCGGAAAACACCAGCGCGCCGACATCGGCGTTCTTTTCCAGATAGGCGGAATAAAGCTCGTCCGGCTCGATCTTGGCGGGCCATTCCTTGTGCTTCCACGGCTCCTCGTTGAGGATGTCGCCCCGGCGGATGTGATAAGCGATGGTGCGGCGCTGCCCCGCCATCGCCGCCTCGATCGCCTCCATCTGACGCGCCACGGCCGGGTGAAACCCGATCCGGCGGATAAAGCCGCGAAACCGCCCGCGCAGCGCCTCGGCATCCTCCCACGGAAATTCGACGATCTCGAACCCCTCGTCGAGCAGCACATGCCCGCCGCCCGCGAGATGCGCCTCAAGACGCTCGGGCGTGCGGTCCTTGAGAAAGGCCCAGAGCGGTTTGGTGCGGGAATCGAGCGCCTCGAAATCGGCGTTGTCGATGAAATGGCGGGTGATGAAATCGGCGGCGAAAAGGTCCGACGGCGTATCAAGCTTGGGTGCCATCGCCCCGCGCGGAAACCAGTTGATGCGGAAATCGGTGGCGTAATCCTCGGCAAGGCGAATGCTGTTGAGCATCATCAGCAGCCGCGCACCCAGCTGATCCTTGCGCAAACCGATGAACAGACCCCGGCCCTGATCGGGAGCATTCGACATAAAACTACCTTTTCCCTTTGGAGAAAAGTCTATACACTCAATGGAAACAGTCGCAAGCGCTCCCGCTGCCGGGCAGTGGCGAAGGAGTAAACGGTTCATGACAGCAGGGTCCAAGCTGTTGCTGAGCACCCATCTGGTGCGTCCCACCTCTGCATTCGTTGAATGGCTGGCCTGGCATCGGATGCTGGGCGCAAGCGAGGTTGCAGTGTTCATCGACCGGCGCGCGGCGAGGGCGCATCCGCTTCTGACGGCGCTGGAGGCGGCGGGCATGGTGCGCATCGTGCCGGTGGGCGTCGATCCCGACATGAAGGAAGAGCCGCATAATTCCGCCCTGCGCGCGGGCGCGATGGAGCGGCATGAGAGCGGCGGCTATGGCCTGTTCCTGGGGCCGGACGAGTATTTTCGCATCCACAGCACGGCGCAGGACATCGCGGGCCTGATGCGCGGGGCCGGGGGGGCGGATGTGCTCTCGGTGCCGGTCTGCGAGGCCGGGACCGGCGGGCATGAGCGCCACGCGCCCGGCCCGGTGCTGCATCTGGCGCGCCCGGTGGCGGCACCGGGGGGCGCGTGGCGTAGCGTGGTGCGGCTGGGGCTGTTTGCTGCGCGCACGCCCGAGGTGCCGGTGGGGCCGGTGGCGGGTGACCGCCCGGTCAAATGGGTGGATGGGAACGGCGCGCTGCTGCCCGCACCGCATAGCCGCGTGGCCTGGGCGCGGGCGGGGCAGGGCCTTGGCATGGCGCGGGCCTCGGTGCTGCGCATCGAGGCGCCGGCAAGCGATACCTATATCCTGCGCCAGCAACACCTGCCGGAAAAGCAGCAGCCCGCCCCCGAGAGGGTGCTGGCGCGGCTGGCGGATCTGGCGGCGATCACCGGACCGATGCACGGGATCGGGGCGCGCGCGCCTGCGCTCGACGCGGCGATGGCCGAGGTGATGGCCTGCCCCGGCGTGGCCGAGGCGCAGGTAGCACTTGAGGCCGAGGAGCGCGAGACACTGGCGCGGCTCATGCCAGAGGCCGCCCCGCCTGCCGCGCCCGCCCCCCTGCCCGAGACTGCGCCCGAAGAGGCGGGCGCGATGACCGATTCGCCGCCCTCCCCTGCCCTGCCCGACTGGTTTGCCGAGATCCATACCGGCGGCGCGCGGCAGGGGTTTTATACCCGGCTGGAGCATCATGCCGTGATGTGCATCCGCCGCGATCCCGCGCGGCTTGTCGTGACCTTTGACAACCTGTCCAATGTCAACGACCTGTCGCCCGAGCGCGAGCCATGGGCCTATCGCTTTGTGCGGAACAACGGTGCCTCGCACCTGGCGGTGATGGCGCGGCGCAAGGATTGGTATCGCTGCCCGCAGCTTATCGCCTATCTCGAAAAGCTGTCGGCCGACGGGCTGTTCGCGGAATTTGCCCAGGTCTGGTTTTCCGGCACCTCGATGGGCGGCTTCGCCGCATTGGCCTTTGCCTCGCTTGCGCCCGGTGCCACGGTCATCAGCTTCAACCCGCAAACCACGCTCGACGCGGCGCTGGTGCCGTGGGAGGAGCGTTTCGGCATGGGGCGCGCGCGCGACTGGTCGCTGCCCTATTCCGATGCCGCCTTCGAGATCGACGAGGCGGCGCGGGTCTTTGTCCTTTATGATCCGTTCTTTGCCCCCGACCGCCGCCATGTCGATCGGCTCGAAGGCGAGAACGTGACTCTGCTCAAGACCTGGTGTTCGGGGCATTTCTCGCCGGTGTTCCTGCGCCGCGCGAACCTGCTCAAGCCGGTGATGCAGCACGCGCTTGACGGCACGCTGACACCGGCGGTGTTCTACACGCTCTACCGCGAGCGCCGCGCGCTGCCGTGGTATCGCAAGGCATTGCAGAGCAATTTGCAGGAGCGCGGGCATGACAAGCTTGCCCGCATCGTCAGCCCCGCCTTTCGCAGGCTCAGACGCGAGGCCGCCGAATGACCGCGCCACAGCAGTTTGCCCCCGCCCTGCCGGTGCCCGCGCTGGGCGGCTCTCATGTCATCATGACGACGATGAAGAACGAAGGCCCGTTCATGCTCGAATGGGTGGCCTATAATCTCAGCATCGGATTCACCGGCTTTGTCATCTTTACCAACAATTGCGACGACGGCACCGATCTCATTGCCGACCGTTTGACCGAGTTGGGCTATGCCAGCCACCGGCCCAACGATGTCTCGGACGGCTCGCCGCCGCAACACAAGGCATTGCGCCGCGCTACCGCGCATCCGTGGGTGCGCGAGGCCGAATGGCTCATGTGCCTTGATGTGGACGAGTTCATCTGCCTGCGCGAGGGGGTGACCACCCTGCCCGAAATGATCGCCGCGATGGGAGATTGCGACGCGGTGTCGTTTGTGTGGAAGCTCTTTGGCTGCGGCGGGGTGGTGGACTATGACGACCGCCCGGTGACCGAGCAGTTTTTCCTTGCCGATGCCGAGGACGATCCCGCAAATGGCCGCGCCAACGGGTTCAAGACGATGTTTCGCAACAACGGGCTGTTTGCCAAGTTCAACCCGCACCGCCCCAAGGGCGTGCCCGAGGGGCGCGAGGGCGATGTGCGCTGGTCCGATTGCGGCGGCAACCTGCGGCCCATGGCGCAGGTGACGTGGCGCGGCTGGCCGGGGTTCAGCCACCGTTACGCGCGGCTGCATCACTACTCGGTGCGCTCCATCGACAGTTTCCTGGTCAAGCGCGACCGCGGCCGCACCAACCATATCGCCCGCGAACAGACAGAGCATTACTGGTCCGACATGAACGTGAACCGCATCGAGGATCGCAGCATCGCGCCGCACACCGCGCGGATGCGGCCCTTATATGAGGCGCTTCGGGCCGATCCGGTGCTGGGCCCCTTGCACGAAGAGGCGGTCGCCTGGCACCGCGCCAAGATCGCGGAATTGCGCGCCCGCCCCGGCTGGGACGAGTTCCGCGACTGGCTGCGCGCCAACGCAATCAGGACGACCGCGACGATCACGCAAAAGGATTACTGAGCAGACAAGAGGCAGGAAAGGCATCCCCCAATGGACATGATGGTAACCGATTGCGCTTACGACGACCTGCTGGCGTCGCAAGCGTGGCGTGACAATCTCGCGGACCTCAACGAAACGATCGCCGACAGCTTGCGGCAGCACGATGTGCCGGTGATGATGAACGGGAACCTATTCTATAACCACAAGAAACGCGATTTCCCCGCGCTTCCCTTCGTGGCCGAATTCGAGGACAAGCGCCGCAATTTCTTCGAACTTGCGCGGCGGTCGTCGCGGCTTTTCGAGATAGGGGTAAACGGCGGGCACAGCCTGTTGCTCGCGCTCATGGCCAATCCCGATCTGCACGCCATCGGCATTGATGTCTGCGCGCAACTCGATCCGCGTTGGGCGCGCGTCGATATCTACGTCCCCGCCGCCTTCCGTTGGCTGGAGAAGACGTTCCTCGGGCGGGTGCAGATGATCGCCGGCAATTCCCTTGTCGCGGTGCCGGAATACTGCCTCGCCAACCCCGATGCGGGGGTGGATTTCCTGCATCTCGACGGGGCCAAGGACACGCATCTGCGCGAGGTTCTCGGGATGCGCGACGCGATGCAGGCCGGGGCCTTCGTCGTGCATGACGATTTCAACGCCAAACCTGTCCGGCTCTCGGACCGGCAGTTGCGGCGGATCGGTGTCACCCGACCGCTCGATTACGAGGAACACGGCCTACGCGAGACGCGCTGGCATGTTGTCCGGGCGCTGGCATGACCTTGCGCAACGAGAAAGGACAGCCATGAGCCTTGCCACCATCGCCATGTTCTGGGACGGCCCGCCGCTCGGGTTCATCGAGCGGCTTTGCGTGCAATCCTTTGTTGATGCGGGGCATCCGCTGGTGATGTTTTCCTATGGCGCGGTCGAGGGCCTGCCCGCAGCGGTCGAGGCCGCGCCTGCCTCCGATATCCTGCCCAACCCGAAGACCATGATCCGCCACGGGCGCACCGGCAGCCCAGCGCCCTATTCCGACAAGTTCCGCTATCACCTGCTGGCGCGGCATGATGGCATTATCTGGGCCGATACGGATGCGTATTGTCTGCGCCCCTTCGTGCCCCAGGATGGCTATTTCTTTGGCCGAGAGAATGATGACGTGGTGGCCAGCGGCGTTCTGGCGCTGCCCGCAGCCTCGCCCACGCTGCGATCGCTCATCGCGTTGTGCGAGGATGAATACGCCATTCCCGTCTGGATGCGGCGCGCGCATCTGCGCGAGATCCGCGAGCGGGCGCGGGCGGGCGATCCGATGCATGTCTCGGAAATGCCCTGGGGCGTGTGGGGGCCGCGGGCGCTGTCGCATTTTCTCAAGGCGCATGACGAGTTTCGCCACGCGCTGCCGCCGCATGTGCTCTACCCGGTGCCGTTCGAGGATCGGCGGCTCTATTTCCGCAACGCGGCGATGACTTGGGACAAGGTGCGCGAGGATACCGTGTCGATCCATTTCTACGGGCGGCGCTGCCGCGCGCGGCTCAAGCTCGTGCATGACGGCGTGCCGCCGGAGGGCTCTATCCTTGCGGAACTGGCAGACCGGCACGGGGTGGCCGCATGAGGCGGGGAGTGGGGCGCATGGAACGTTTTGTCATTGTCACGCCGATGAAGAACGAGGGGCCCTTCATCCTTGAATGGGTGGCGCATAACCTTGCCATCGGGGCGGATGTGATTGCGATCTTTTCCAATGATTGCACTGATGGCTCGGACGCGCTGCTTGACCGGCTGGATGCGATGGGAAAGATCCGGCATTTCGACAACACGTCGAAACAGCCCGCGCCGCAGCGCCGCGCCTACCGCCGGTTTCTCAAGATGGACCTCGCCGGCCCCGAGGATTGGGTCATCCCCATCGACGCCGATGAATATATCAACGTGCACTGCGGCGATCATACATTGCCCGCGCTCACCGCCGCCGTGCCGGGCGCGCGCACCCTCTCGATGACATGGCGGCTTTTCGGCAATGGCGGCGTGGTGGACTATCGCGAGGGGTTCCTCACCGATCAGTTCACCCGCGCCGCCGCCGACATCACCCGCCGCCCGCCGCAGGCCTGGGGCCTCAAGACGATGTTCCAGCGCGGGCTTTGGGAGCATATCGGCGTGCACCGGCCCAAGCGCCCCACGGTCGAGGCGTTCGCCGATCTGCACTGGTATAACGGCTCGGGCCAGCCGATGCCCGAACGCTATTTGCGCGGGGCTTGGCGGTCGGGGCCGGATTCGCTGGGCTATGATCTGGTGCAGCTCAATCACTATGCGCTCAAATCCTGCGAATCCTACCTGGTGAAAAAGGCCCGCGGCCGCGCGCATCACGGCGGCGAGGCGCTTGGCCTAGACTATTGGCAGAAGATGAACCACACCCGGATCGAGGACCGCAGCATCGACGCCATCCGCCCCGCCAAGGCGGCGATATTCGAGGAGCTTTTGAGCGACCCCGAGTTGCGCCGCCTGCACGAGGCGTGCTGCGCGCGCCACCGCGAGATGATCGCCGAGTTGAAGGCGCAAGCGGATTTCGACACGCTGATGACGTCGCTTCTGACAGAGCCCGCCTGACGCCTCAGAACGCGTTGGTGAACGCGCCGATGACCCGCGTCAGGGCGTCGCGTGACACGGCGCGTTTGCCAAGAACAAACTTGGCCATGCGCCCATGCATCGCGACCGGTTCAGAAAAACGCTCCACCGTGTGGTAGCGACGATGCCTGCGATAGCCCGCATGATCGACGGGGTGCCCCCATTTGCCGGTCTTGCCGATCGAGGTGTGATGCAGGTGCACCGGCGGGCATGTGCCTGCCTGATCGAGACAGGCTTGCAGGTTCGTGGCCCAGCGCTTGTCACTCTCGACCGAGAACACCGTCTTTCTCTCCATCTCGGAGGCCAGAACGGTCGAGCTGCCGCGGCCATACTCGAGAATGATGCCTGCCTTGGCACAGGCTTTTCGTGCGAAGTCTGCCACCTCGGGCGAGAATGTGAGTTCCGGTCGCGCAATCACCGACGGATCCATTTTTTCATCTCATCTCACCCCCCGATCCATCGCGCGGGCAACGTCAGCGCCGGGCGCTTGGGGTTGTGCCGCCGGTCCAGCGGGTGTGGCAGGGTGCGCGCGGGGCGCAGGCCATGGGCGCGGTCGCGGCGCAAGAGCGTCGCCTCGACCACGCGCGGGATCATCTGCCCCTCGATCTCGACGCTGCCCGCGACGTTGTTGGGGTGCAGGTGAACGGTCACGAAATCCTCTCGCAGCTTCTCGGCCGCGGCAAGCGCGGGGGCCATGAAACGCGGCTTGGTCAGGATCGAGGGCAGGTGATGCCATTCGATCACGATCATGCGGAAGCGGCGCAGCAAGTCGCGCGGCGCGGCGGCCAGCGTGGCATATTCCGCCCCCTCGATATCCATCTGCAACAAAAGGTCGGCCTCGGGGTCGGGATCGGTCGCCGCGACCCAGGACGCCAGAGTCATGACCTCACCCTTGTCCGTGTCGCCCAGAAACTTGCGCACGAATTGCGCACCGGGCACATCGAGCGGCGGGCGCTCGACCGAGGCATCGGCCATGAAGGACGGGATACCGCGCTTGGCCAAGTCCATCTCGAAGCTTGCCTGTTCCGACACGCCCGGCGAATAACACGCCGCGATGCCGCGCAAATCATCGGGCACCAGATAGCCGCCATCGCCGAAATCGCCCAGCCGGATGAGCGGCGTTTCGGTCTCCTGCGGGGACATGAAGGCGTCGATCACGCCCGCTGCTGCTGCGTCGATCACGGTGCGGGGTGTGGTTACGGCCATGGTGTGGTTCTTCCGAAGGAGGCTTTGGCGCTTTTTAGCATATCCGCGCCGCGTGGGCAGGGTTTTCTACGCTCCGTCGCTGCGCCGGTAGCGAAGCGCGCCGCCCGGATCGACGCGCACCGTGCCCTCGGCAAAGAACGTGCTTGTCCCCTCGGGGGACTCGAAACTGCCCGAAGAGCCGCCCACCACCAGATTGCCGGAGCCACGGGGGATGCACACCTGCGCCTCGATCCCGGACAGAAGCGCGGGTTGATCGAGTGACAGACCGTTCCCATGCCAGAGACGGGATGGTAAAGTTCCCCATGCCAGTGCCCGTTCCACGCGAGCAACGCCACCCGGTCGCTCGTCCTGACCCCGAGACCGGTCAGCGCATGGGCAGGCGGCGCGGTGCGCGTCAGCGTTTCGCCATGGCTTTGCCGGCGCATATCGCCCTCGACCCGCGCCGAGACGACCCCGTGATCGGCAGATTGCGGCGCATCATGCGTCCTCCCCTCGCTTCGGACGTGATGGCGGCACGGAACGGCGCGGGGGAGGCGACCCTTGACCTTCCCGACCCGAGCGCGCATCTCAACGCCATCCCCACCCGCAGGAGAGCCGCCATGCGCCCCGACCGTTCCATCAAGATCGCCCCCTCCATTCTCTCGGCGGATTTCGCCGATTTCGGGCGCGAGATAGAGGCCATCGAGGCACAGGGGGCCGATTGGGTCCATGTCGATGTGATGGACGGGCATTTCGTCCCCAATCTCACGTTCGGCCCGCCCGCCGTAGCGGCCTTTCGCCGCCATGTCACCACGGTGATGGACGTGCACCTGATGATCGCGCCGGTCGATCCCTATATTGACGCCTTCGCGCGGGCGGGGGCGGATGTGCTCACCGCGCATCTGGAGGCCGGGCCGCATATCCACCGCACGTTGCAGGCCATTCATGGCGCGGGGTGCAAGGCGGGGCTGGCGCTCAACCCCGGCACTGGGCTTGACGGGGTGGAGAACCTGCTCGACATGGTGGATCTGATCTGCGTGATGACGGTCAATCCCGGCTTCGGCGGGCAGAAATTCATCCATTCCCAGATCGACAAGGTAAAGCGGCTGCGCGCCCTGATCGGTGATCGCCCCATTCATATCGAGATCGATGGCGGCATCACCCCCGAGACCGCGCCGCTCATGGCGGCGGCGGGGGCGGATGTGCTGGTGGCCGGATCGGCGGTGTTCACGGGCGGCAGCGTTGCCAATCCCGCGCCCTATGGCGAGAATATCCGCGCGATCCGCGCCGCGGCGGAGGCGGCCACGGGTGTCATGGTATGAGCGGCGCTGTCGTCTTTGACCTGGACGGCACATTGATCGACAGCGCGCCGGATATTCACGCGGCCGCCAACACCCTGATGGACCGGCACGGGCTTGCGCCCTTTTCCGCCGCCGAGACGCGCAGCTTTATCGGCAATGGCGTGCCGCATTTCATTGCCTGTTGCCTGCGCGCGCGCGGTCGCGAGGGCGATTCCGCGCTCCATGACCAGATGGTGACGGAATTTGTCGCGGGCTACGAGACAGCCGTCACCCTGACCACCCTCTATCCCGGCGTGGCCGGGGCGCTGGATGCGCTGCGCCGGGATGGCCTGTCGCTGGGTCTGTGCACCAACAAGCCCGAGCGCCCGGCGCGCAGCGTTCTGGCGCATCTCGGGTTGACCGCGCATTTCGCGGTGGTGGTCGGCGGCGACAGCCTGAGCGTGCGCAAGCCCGATCCCGCGCCGTTGCAGACGGTGGTATCTCGCCTTGGCGCGCGCGATGTGCTCTATGTCGGCGACAGCGAGGTGGATGCCGAGACTGCGGCGCGGGCGGGCGTGCCCTTTGCCCTTTACACCGAAGGCTATCGCAAGGGGCCGGTGACCTCGATACCCCACGCACGCGCTTTTGGCGAATTCGCCGATCTGCCGGGGATCGTGGCGGAGATGCTGGCATGAGGACATGGTTACGGGTCAGGCGAACAATCATAGGAAAATCCTATAAATGCGATCCAAAAAGAGAATTTTACCTAATGCGAGTGATTTGTTAGAAGAGTTCCAGATTCGCAAGGGTGGCAACATGCGCCCCGCGACCGACACAACCTGAACCGGAGGACGAGATGGACGGTAACGACATGGCAAAATGCCCCGTCATGCATGGCGGGCAGACCGAGAGCGGCAAGAGCGTCACCGATTGGTGGCCGAAAATGCTCAACCTCGACATCCTGCACCAGCACGACACCAAGACCAACCCGCTGGGCGCGGAATTCGACTATCGCGAGGCCGTGCGCGGCCTCGATGTCGAGGCGCTCAAGAATGATCTCAAGGCGCTGATGACCGACAGCCAGGAGTGGTGGCCCGCCGATTGGGGCCATTACGGCGGCCTCATGATCCGGCTCGCCTGGCACGCGGCGGGCACCTATCGTCTCGCCGACGGGCGCGGCGGCGGCGGCACGGGCAATCAGCGTTTTGCCCCGCTCAACAGCTGGCCCGACAACGGCAACCTCGACAAGGC
>DISF01000038.1:44410-44563 GCA_002421985.1 Roseovarius sp. UBA6217
CATGGGGCTGAAGACCTTTGGCTTTTCCTTCGGGCGCACCGATATCTGGCACCCGGAAAAGGATATCTACTGGGGCGCCGAGCGCGAGTGGCTGGCCCCGTCGGACAATCGCTATGACGACGTGAACAAGCCCGACACAATGGAAAACCCGCT
>DISF01000038.1:44584-44962 GCA_002421985.1 Roseovarius sp. UBA6217
TGGCGATGAATGACGAGGAAACCGCCGCGCTGACCTGTGGCGGGCACACCGTCGGCAAGTCGCATGGCAACGGCAATGCCGACGCGCTCGGGGCAGAGCCAGAGGGCGCGGATATCGAGGCGCAGGGCCTTGGCTGGATCAACCCCAACCTCGACGGCAAGGCCACGAACGCCGTCACCTCGGGGATCGAGGGCGCGTGGACAACCAACCCGACGCAATGGGACATGGGCTATTTCAAGCTCCTGTTCGGCTATGAGTGGGAACTGACCAAATCGCCCGCCGGGGCCTGGCAGTGGCAGCCGGTGGATATCCGCGAAGAGGATATGCCGGTCGATGCCACCGACCCCTCCAAACGCGTCATGCCGATGATGACCGATG
>DISF01000069.1 GCA_002421985.1 Roseovarius sp. UBA6217
GAAAAGAGTCGCAAGCAGTTTTTTCGCCTCTCGTCATGTTTTTTACACAAATCCCGATTTTATCCTGAAATTAACTGGTTAAGGGATGGTTCGGCAAGTTTTGCACCCGCTTTGCGCAACATTGTTTCTCTCTCCGCCGCACGAGCGCGTGCGCTGCCGGACTTATCCACAGACGGGCCTTGGAAACGAGGTTTGTCCCCCAGATGCCCCATGGCGGGGGCCGTCAATCACCCCCCTTCGCGAGTCGTTTGGCCAGGAACAAAAGCAAGTTGCGATTCGGGCAATAGGCGGGCGGCAGGGCCCTCGCCTCTGGCCGACCGAGTTTCCTGCGGCAATCCTCGGGTTCGGAACATGCGGCGCAGCGCCGCATCAACCGCGTGATATCCTCCGGCGAAAGACCAATGGCCGCCCGATCGCGAATGATCTCGAGCCCAAGCGCGCGTGCCATCCGCTGCATCAGCCCATCATAACCCGGTGGTCTTTTCATCGCGCCGCTCCTTTCCCGAGAATCAGCCTAGCGCGTGCGCCTTTCCAAACTCTTACTATCCGGCAGCCGCAGCGCCAGCAGCGCGAAGATCACCGCCAGATAGGCCAGCGGCTCGATCTGAAAGCCCTTGGAGAGCCAGATGAAATGCACCACTCCCAGCACCGCCACCGCATAGGTCAGCCGGTGGAGCCGCCGCCAGCGCGCCCCAAGCCACCGCACCGCCCGGTCATTGGAGGTGAGCGCCAGCGGGATCATCAGCACAAACGCCACCATCCCGACCGTCACATAGGGCCGCTTGACGATATCGGCCCAGATGCGCCCCGCGTCCTGCACATCGAGAAACAGCCACACCGCCAGGTGCAGGCAGACATATGAGAAGGCCAGCAGCCCTATGGCACGGCGAAACCGAAGCAGATTCACGCCCAGGTATCGGCGCAGCGGTGTCAGGCACAGCCCGATAATGAGCAGTTGCAGCGCGATCTCGCCCAACTCGCGCTCCAGCGCCTTGATCGGCTCTGCCCCAAGCCCGCCGGTCGCGCCCCGATAGATCAGCCAGGGCGCGACCCAGCCATAACCGAGCCAGACGGCCCAGACCGGCACCAGACGCGCCAGCGCGTTGATCCGGTCGCGCATCCTCAGAAATACGTCTTGAGGTCCATGCCCGCGTATAGCCCCGCCACCTCATCGGCATAGCCGTTGAACATGAGCGTCGGCTCGCGGCGCGCGAACAGCCCGCCCCCGATGCGCCGCTCGGTAGCCTGTGACCAGCGGGGATGATCCACCTCGGGGTTCACGTTGGAATAAAACCCGTATTCGCGCGGGTTGGCCTTGTTCCAGCTTGTCGGCGGCTCGGTATCCGTCAGCGTGATGCGCACCACCGATTTGATCGACTTGAAGCCGTATTTCCACGGCACCACAAGCCGCAGCGGCGCGCCGTTCTGGTTGGGGATGTCGCGGCCATAAATGCCCGTGGCCATGATGGTGAGCGGGTGCAGCGCCTCATCGAGCCGCAGCCCCTCGACATAGGGCCAATCCAGCACCGGGTAGCGCACACCGGGCATTTCCTCGGGGCGCAGCACCGTCTCGAAGGCCACGTATTTCGCCCCCGCCTGCACCCCCGCCATATCGAGCAGATCGGCAAGCTCGAACCCGTTCCACGGCACCACCATCGACCACGCCTCGACACAGCGGAACCGGTAGATCCGCTCCTCTATGGTCATGCGCGCCATGATGTCGGCGAAGTCATAATCGCCGGGGCGGTCCACCAGCCCGTCGATGCGCAGGCTCCACGGTTGAACGGTCAGCCGATGGGCATGGCGCGCCGGGTCGCCCTTGTCGGTGCCGAACTCGTAATAATTGTTGTAAGAGGTGATATCCTCCCAGGCATTCGGCTCGGGCACCTTGGCCCGCGCCGCACGCCCCGTGCCAACAAGGCCCAGCCCCGCCGCGCCCGCGATCACCTGACGGCGATCGAGATAGACCGCCTCTGGCGTCACATCGCGCGCGCGCAGGTCATTCTTCCAGCGGTTTGCCATCGTCACCTCCTGATCTGATACCGAAGATATAGCGGGCGATGCGCACCGGACCAGCCGCCAGCCCCCCGCTCACACGCCTGCGTCGGCGTTGTAACTCGGGCGGATCTCGTTGAAGCGGATCGAGGTGCCATCGGCCTGCACCAGCCGCACATGCCGCCGCCGCATCTGGCGCGGCTCTGTCACACCGACGGAATGGGCGATGGTCTCCACCTCCTTGATGACGGATTTGGCGTAATTGGCCACCTTCACATACTTGTCCTCCACAACAAGCCCGCGTTGAAGGTAGGGATCATGGGTGGTGATGCCCGTCGGGCAGGTGTTCTTGTTGCATTTGAGCGCCTGGATACAGCCAAGCGCGAACATGAAGCCGCGCGCCGAGGTGACGAAATCGGCACCCGCGCAGATCGCCCAGGCCACATCGCCGGGATTGACCAGCTTGCCGCTGGCGATCATGCGGATACGGTCCTTGAGGCCGTAACGGTCGCGCAGGTCCACGATGCGCGGCAGCGCGTCGCGCAGCGGCATTCCCACAAGGTCCATCAGCGGCATGGGTGCCGCCCCGGTGCCGCCTTCGCCGCCGTCGATGGTGATGAAATCGGGCGCGCACTCCGCCCCGCGCTCGGCCACCATCTCGAAAAACGGCTCCCATGCCTGCGACGTGCCGATCACCGTCTTGAAACCGACAGGCCGCCCCGTCACATCGCGGATGTGGCAGATCATGTCGAGCAGATCGCCGAAATCATCCACCTCGGCGTGGCGGTTGGGCGAAATGCTGTCCTGCCCCACAGGAATACCGCGAATCCGCGCCACCTCGGCATCAACCTTGGCACCGGGCAGGATCCCGCCCTTGCCGGGCTTGGCACCCTGCGCCAGCTTGATCTCGAACATCCTGACGCAAGGATGATCCGACACCTCGCGCAGTTTCTCGTCCGACAGCCGCCCCTCGGCATCGCGCACGCCATATTTCGCCGTGCCGATCTGATAGACGATGTCGCAATTGCCCGTCAGGTGATAGGGGCTGAGGCCCCCCTCGCCGGTATTGAGCCATATCCCCGCCTTGGCCGCCCCCCGGCTCAGCGCCTCGACGGCGGGCCGCGAGATCGCGCCATAGCTCATGCCGGATATGTTGAAGATGGATTTCGCCTTGTAGGGGATCGCCGCCCCCGGCCCGATCTCCATCGGCGCGGTGACGGCGCACTGATCGTCGAGCGGTGGAAACACCGCCGGCACGAAAATCGGCGTGCCCGGCACATTCAGGTTGCGGGTCGAGCCGAAGGCGATGGTGTTGCCCTGGCCTGTTGTCGCATGTTTCACCCAGTCGCGCTGCGCGCGGTTGAACGGCATTTCCTCGCGGTCCATCGCAAAGAAATACTGGCGAAAGAACTCGCCCAGCTTGGTGAACAGCCCGCGAAAGCGCCCGATCACAGGATAGTTGCGGCGAATCGCGTCGCCCGGCTGCACCCGGTCGATGACATAGAGCAGCAGCACCCCAAGCATCGCGGTTCCCAGAAAGACCACGAACAAAAGCGCCAGAATTTCAAGAATCTGCGTCACATACCCCATAATGGTCCCTTCCGATCCACTTTGCCCGACGCGCCCGGCCCCGGCGGCGGGCAGCACCACCTTGATGTAGGCTTGGGCAGGCATGTTTGTCCACGTTGCTGCGCGCGGGACGGCCACACAAGCGCGGCATTTGCCAACGCCCTCACCACCGCTGCGAGCCCGGCCAACGCTATCCGCTCTGGACCAGCACGGCGTGTCGTGCCAAACCGGGCCTTGTCGTCAGGAGAAGGCAGGTTGATGCCGAAAATCTACGTTGCAGGCCATCGCGGCATGGTTGGAGGCGCGATCTTGCGCGCTCTGGAGGCGCGGCGCGCGCGGGGTGAAGAGATCACGCTTGTCACCGCGACCCATGCCGAGCTTGACCTCACGGATCAGGCGGCGGTCGCGGGTTTCATGCACGATCACCGCCCCGACATGGTGATCCTCGCGGCGGCCAGGGTGGGCGGCATCCACGCCAACAACACCTATCCGGCGGATTTCATCTATGAAAACCTGATGATCGAATGCAACGTGATCCATCAGGCCTATCGCGCGGGCGTGCGGCGGCTGTTGCAGCTTGGCTCAAGCTGCATCTACCCGCGCGAGGCCCCGCAGCCGATGGCCGAGGACGCGCTTCTGACCGGCACGCTCGAGCCCACGAACGAGCCCTACGCCATCGCCAAGATCGCGGGCATCAAGCTTTGCGAAAGCTACAACCGCCAGCATGGCACCGATTACCGCTCTGTCATGCCCACCAATCTCTACGGGCCGGGTGACAATTTCCACCCCGAGAATTCCCACGTCCTGCCCGCGCTTATCCGGCGTTTTCACGAGGCGGCAAAGGCGGGGCAAGAGGAGGTGGTGATCTGGGGCACCGGAAAGCCAAGGCGTGAATTCCTGCATGTCGATGACATGGCCCGCGCATCGCTTTTCGTGCTCGATCTCGACCGCGCCACATATGAGGCCAACACGCAACCGATGCTGAGCCATATCAACGTGGGCACCGGCGAGGATATTGCCATTCTCGACCTCGCTCAGATGGTGGCGCGGGTGACGGGTTATCAAGGCCGGATCGCCACCGACCCGTCAAAGCCCGACGGCACCATGCGCAAGCTGATGGATGTGAGCCGGCTGGCGGATATGGGCTGGCGGGCGCGGATCCGTCTGCAAGAGGGGCTTGAAGAGAGCTATCGCTGGTTTCTCGACAATCAGGACAGGTTTCGCGGCTGAGGCCCGAACGAACAGGGGACGCGCATGGCACAGGAAATTCACCCGCTTCTGCTTTGTGGCGGCTCGGGCACGCGGCTCTGGCCCTTGTCGCGCAAAAGCTACCCCAAGCAGTTCACCCGGCTCACCGGCACTGAGAGCCTGTTCCAGGCCTCTGCGCGGCGGCTGTCGGGGCCAGGCTTTGCCGCGCCCACGATCATCACCGGGTCCGATTACCGCTTTGTCGTGACCGAACAACTGGCCGCCGTCGAGATCGCCGCCGCCGCCACGCTGATCGAGCCGGAGGGGCGCAACACCGCCCCCGCGATCCTCGCCGCCGCGCTGGAGTTGCACGCCCGCGCGCCCGGCGCGCTGATGCTGGTGGCTCCCTCGGATCACGTCATCCCCGATGCGGCCGCGTTCCGCGCGGCGGTCATGGCGGCGGTGCCCGCGGCCGGGGCGGGGCGCATCGTGACCTTTGGCATCCGCCCCGACCGGCCCGAGACGGGCTATGGCTGGCTTGCCCTGAGCGCGGCCCCGCAGGACGGGTTTGCCCCGGTGCCGCAACCGCTCGATGGCTTTGTCGAAAAGCCCGATGCCGCGACGGCACAGGCGCTGCTCGCAGGCGGGATGCACCTTTGGAACGCGGGCATTTTCCTCTTTTCCACCGAGGCGATCATCGCCGCGTTCGAGACCCATCAGCCCGCGATGCTGGCCTCTCTTCGCCGCGCCGTCGAGGGGGCCGCGCGCGATCTGCATTTCCTGCGCCTCGCGCCGGGGCCGTGGGCCGAATGCGACGAGATTTCCGTCGATTACGCGGTGATGGAGAAGGCCGACAACCTGACCGTCGTGCCTTATGGCGGCGCGTGGTCGGATCTTGGCGGCTGGGATGCCGTGTGGCGCGAGAGCGGCCCCGATGAGCGCGGCACCGTCACCTCCGGCCCTGCCACCGCGATTGATTGCGCGGGCACGCTCCTGCGCGCCGAGGACAGCCAGCAGGTGCTGGTGGGGATCGGCCTTGAGGATGTGATCGCCGTGGCCATGCCCGATGCGGTGCTGGTCGCGCACAAGGACCGCGCGCAGGATGTGAAACAGGCGGTCGCGGCGCTCAAGGCCCAAGGCGCGAAACAGGCCGAGACCCTGCCGCGCGATTACCGCCCCTGGGGCTGGTTCGAGAGCCTCGCCACGGGCGGGCGCTTTCAGGTCAAGCGCATCCATGTCAATCCCGGCGCGGCGCTGTCGTTGCAAAGCCACCACCACCGCTCCGAGCACTGGATCGTCGTCGAGGGCACCGCCAAGGTGACCATCGACGACACGGTGACATTGGTGACCGAGAACCAGTCGGTCTATATCCCGCTGGGCGCAGTGCACCGGATGGAAAACCCCGGCAAGGTGCCGATGGTCCTCATCGAGGTGCAGACCGGGGCCTATCTTGGCGAGGACGACATCATCCGCTACGAGGATGTCTATGCCCGCGGCCAGGGGGCCAAGGGCTGATCCTGCCAGCGGCCTTGTCAATTGACCGCCCTGATGTCGCTCGCGAAGACGCTCCATGCGTCGCATCATCGTGTGACGATCTCCCGGCAGGCCTCTGCATGTCACATCCCGGAAGGTAGTATGGCTGTTTCCTGAACAGCTCTGGCCTGAGTTTGTGCCAATCCTTCATCGCCTGCAAGGGCGGCTTGCTGCCCAGGGCTGATTGCGGGAGTTGCTGGT
>DISF01000021.1 GCA_002421985.1 Roseovarius sp. UBA6217
CGCACGCCGCTGCTTTTTGCTTTGGCCAGTGACACCAAGCTCCCGACCGCGTTTTCGGGGGCGTTGGACCAGCATCTGACGCTTGCACCGATCACGCCTGACCTCCTGCTCACGCTGCTCGCGGCCACGCATTCCGCGACCGGCCGCATCGACGCAGCCGCGGTCCGCGCGGCCCTGCCGAGCGCGGCCGCCCTGGCGCGCCTGACGCCCGAGCACTGTCTGATCGCCGCGCGCGCCCCCACCGCCCGGGCCGTCGCCGAACGCCTCGCGGGTTTCGCCGGGGCCGTCGCGCCGACGCCCGCCCCCGCGACAGCGCCGGTCCGCGATCTCGAGACGATGGCCCGACGCTCGCCCGCGCACATGACCGCCTGGCGGATCGTGCGCGATCTCGTCGCCTGGCGCGACGGAACGGTTTCGTGGACCGATCTCACGCGCTCGCTCTTGCTGCACGGCGCGCCGGGGACGGGCAAGACGATGCTGGCACGGATGATGGGCGCGGGTGCCGGCGTCCGCGTCATCTCCTCGAGCTTTGCGGCATGGCAAAGTGCCGGGCACCTGGGCCATATGCTCGCTGCGATGCGGCGCACGTTCCAGGACGCCCGCACCGCCGCGCCCTGCATCCTGTTCATCGACGAGATCGACGCGGCCGGGTCACGCGATGACACCGCCAGCCAGAACCGGAGCTATCAGACGCAAGTCATCAACGGCTTTTTGGAAGAAGTCGACAGGATCGCGCGCGAACCGGGCGTGATCCTGGTGGGCGCCTGCAATGATCCGAACCGGCTCGACCCGGCCATTCTCCGCCCCGGGCGCTTCGACGTGAAGATCGAGGTGCCGCGGCCGGACCGGGCGTTTCTGGAAGGCATGCTGGTCGATGCCCTGCGCGGCACGCTCACACCCGCAGAGCTTGGCGGCCTCGCGCGCGACGCCGTCGGCCAGACGCCCGCAGATCTCGATGCCGCGATCCGTGCCGCGCGCGCCGATGCGCGTCACCTCGGCCTGCCCCTCGACGCAGACCTTCTGCGCCACCACCTCGGCGCAACCACGATCCCCCCCGCCAGCCTGCGCCGCATCGCCCTTCACGAAGCGGGGCACGCCATCGCCGCCCATCACCTCGACCCCGGTTCCATCCGGCGCATCCAGGTCTCTGGCCGCGCGGGCGAGGTCGATCGCACGCCGCCTCGGGCCGACATGCTGCTGCGGGATCTGCAGGCCGAGATCGTGGTGCTGCTCGCTGGCCGCGCCGCGGAAGACGTCATTCTGGGCGCTGCATCGAACGGCGCGGGCGGCTCTGCCGGCTCTGATCTTGCCAGGGCCTCGGCCCTGGCGGCGGCCATCGAGCACCGCTATGGCCTGGGTCATGACGGTCTGCTCTGGACCGAAGCGCCGCTCCCCGGGCTGTCCGCCCCGCCGGACCTGCGCGCGCGCCTGCGCAAGCGCCTCGACACGGCGGCACGGCAAGCCCGCACCCTGATCCGGCAGCATCAGGGTGCCGTCGAAGCCCTCGCCGCCCGCCTCGAAGACGAGCGCGAGCTTGCAGGCGAAGACCTGCACGCCTTCTTTCGCAGCACGGAAACCGACGCCACCAGCGCCGCGGCCGAGGCCCAACCTCTCAGAAGATAGGGCCCTCACACTTAGGTTCTAACGCGCACAAGATTTTAACGCGCACAAGATTTTCTGAGCTCGATAACATGAAAACCATGCGCCTCAAGAAAATCCGGATTTTTCCATTGCGCATCACTGATTTCAGACGATCGCGGCTTGGACCGGCGGCAAGACATTCCGGATTTCAGGAACGGCCCGGCCCTCAAGGGGAGGTTATCCACATATTCAGCCCGTTTCCGGCCTCAAACATCGTCCTTTGGCGCATCAGGCACCGGGTTCCCGGTTAAACTAAACCGCAAGGGACACCCCCCGAAACCTGCTCAGAAATACCGGGCCAGAACGCGCTTGCATGACAGAAAGAGTATTGAGATGGAACAACCCACCCCCGACAACCGCCCCCGCTATTATACGATCACCGACATCGCCAGGATCTGTGGTGTCACGCGCGCCACCATCGACCGCTGGCATCGTGAGCGCGCGGACTTTCCGCGCAAAGTTCTCTTGGGCGCGAACTGCGCGCGTTTCAAAGCCGACGAGATGGACGCCTGGCTCGACGCTGCCCCCACCGGGTCGCGCCATGGCTGAGGCGCGCGGCAACATCGTGAAAGTCCGGTTTTCGGACACGGAAATGGCACGACTTCGGGGCAAGCTCTCTGCTTCCAACATCCCGACGATGGCAGGCCTGTTGCGGGACCGGGCGCTCCAGGATCTGCCAGATTACCTGGACCTCGCCTCGGAAATCGGCCGCATCGGGATGTTGCTCAATCGCATGACGGCGCTCAACAAGCGCCAGCACGCGACCCTGACGACAGAGGTTCTTCGGCTTATCTTCGACATTCGCCTGAAGATCCAAAAGCCATGACCCGCGCACATACGATCCGGCACCAAGATGCGAAGTTCGTTGAAGGATACATCCTGCGGCCCGGCGCCGAGTGGCTTGGCGGCACTTTGCCCGGATCGCGCCCGCACGCGTTGCGGCGAGATCTCGAGCGCCTCGCCGGAGATGACGGGCTCTTGCATGTCACGCTTTCGCTTCCGGCCGGCCTGCGCGCCGACCGCGATACCTGGCTACGGATTGTGCTGACACTCCTCGTGCTGATGAACCTGCCACCTTACGGCGCAGCTTGGGTCGCGGCGCGGCATGTCGATGCGGGTTGCGATCACGTCCACATCGCGGTGGCGCTGCGCAGCTTTACGGGCACACCGTTACGGCCAAACCTG
>DISF01000053.1 GCA_002421985.1 Roseovarius sp. UBA6217
ACTCGCAGGCCTGTCCGATGATGATGGGCCCCGCGCCGATAATCATGATGGAGTTGATATCGGTTCTTTTCGGCATGTCGGTCCCCTGACGGCTGGCTGCGGGCGCGGGCCGGAGGGGCTGCGCGCCCAAATTCTCGGGGGTTATAGCTATCACCCGGCGGGGCGCAAGGGTGATCGCAAATCCGCGCGGATCCGGCGTTTTTCGGGATGCACGGGCGGCACGTCCGCCCTAGGTATCGGGCGACTGCGCGAAAGGGGGCGGGGTGGAGATTCGTTTCGATCACGGGCCAGAGGGCGGGGCCGCGACCTTTACAGGGGCACGGCGGATGATCGTCGCAGATGAGGCCTGCGAGGTGCCCGCAGCGCTCGCCGCGATGGATGACGCGCGGGCCGAAGGGTTCTGGCTCGCGGGTTTTGCCAGTTACGAGATGGGCTATGCGCTGGAGCCGCGCCTGTCGCCGCTCATGCCGGGCAAGCGCCGCCTGCCGCTTTTGCAATTCGGCGTGTATGAGGGGCCGCAAGGGGCCGCGCCGCTCAGGCGTGCCCCCGCCACGCTCGGCCCCATCGTGCCAGACTGGGACACCGCGCGCTATGGCCGCGCGTTTGAGGCGGTTCATGCGCTGATCGGCGCGGGCGATATCTATCAGGCGAACCTGACCTTTCCGCTCTCGCTCACCGCCACCGGCAGCGCGCAGGCGCTTTATGCCGCGCTCGGCACGGTGCAGCCGGTGCGCTATGGTGCCCTGATCGAGGCCCCCGGCCTGCCCGCGATCCTGTCGCGCTCGCCCGAGCTTTTCTTTCGCACCGATGCCGGTGGTGGGATCGAGACACGCCCCATGAAAGGCACCCAGCCCCGCAGCACCGACCCGGCCGAGGATGCGCGGCGGCGCTATTTCCTGCAAACCGACGAGAAGAACCGCGCCGAGAACCTGATGATCGTGGACCTGTTGCGCAACGATATCAGCCGGGTGAGCCTGCCCGGCTCGGTCCGCGTGCCCGCGCTCTTTTCGGTCGAGAGCTACGAGACCGTCCACCAGATGACCTCGCGCGTCACCGCGCAGCTTCACCCCGGCACCGGGCTTGGCGATATCTTCGCGGCGCTTTTCCCCTGCGGCTCGATCACCGGTGCGCCGAAAATCCGCGCCATGCAGATCCTCGCCGCTCTCGAACAGGCCCCGCGCGAGATCTATTGCGGCACCATCGGCTGGGCCGCCCCCGACGGGCGCGCCGAATTCAACGTGGCCATCCGCACGCTGATGCTCGACGGCGGGCGCGCGCGCCTCAACGTGGGTGGTGGCGTGGTTTACGACAGCACGGCCGCGGGCGAATACGAGGAGGCGCTGTGGAAAGCGCGCTTTGCCCGCATCGCCGCGCCGGTGACGTGATCGGGGCTATTCGGCGGCGCGCGAAAGCCCGTCCGCCCCGTCGCGATAGAGATAATCGCGCGTCAGCGGCACGGCGTCCTGTTTGGGCGTGATCTGGAACTGGAACACCACCTGATTATTGAGCCGGAATGTCAGCTCACTGGCGGTCAGGTAATAGCGCCACATCCGGCAGAACCGCTCATCATAGAGCGCGCGGGCACGCTCGATATTGGCCTCGAAGCGGCACCGCCATTCCTTGAGCGTTTCGGCATAATGCAGCCGCCACACCTCGACATCGGTGGTGATCAGCCGCTGACGCTCTATCGCAGCCACCGCCTCGGACATGGCCGGGCAATAGCCGCCGGGAAAGATGTATTTCGTGATCCAAGGGCTCGTCGCGCCCGGCGGATCGCTGCGCCCGATCGTGTGGATAAGCGCGATGCCGTCGGGTCTGAGCAGCCGCCGCACCTTTGCGAAATAGGCATCGTAATGCGGCACGCCGACATGCTCGAACATGCCCACCGACACGATCCGGTCGAATTGTCCCTGCACGTCGCGGTAATCCATCAACTCGAACCGCGCCTTGTCCGCCAGCCCGGCCTGCTCGGCGCGCATGTTGGCCATGGCGTGCTGCTCGCGCGAGAGGGTAATGCCCAGAACCTCGGCCCCGAAATCGCGCGCCAGCGTCAGCCCCATGCCGCCCCACCCGCATCCGATGTCAAGCACGCGCATCCCCGGCTCGATCAGCAGCTTCCTGGCAATATGCTGCTTCTTGGCCTCCTGCGCCTCTTCCAGCGTCATATCGGGCCTGGCGAAATAGGCGCAGGAATAATTGCGGTCCTCGTCGAGAAAGAGATCGTAAAGCTCTCCCGACAGGTCATAATGATGCGCCACATTGGCCCGCGCGCGCGACACCGGGTTGAACTGGTCAAGCCGCCGCCTGAGCCAGCGCCCCCACTCCAGCGGGCGGCGAAACCATGGCTGCCCCTGCGCGGCGATATTCATTATCGCAAGGCTCAGGAAGCCGTAAACGTCATCCTTCTCGAACGTCACTGTGCCGTTCATATAGCCCTCGCCAACGGCCATGTCGGGCGACAGAATGATCCGGCGCGGCAGGCCTGGATCATGCAGCACCACCGCGCTTTCGGGGCCACCCCCCGGCCCAAAGCAGCGCACCGTGCCGTCAGGGTATGTCACCCGTATCCGCCCGTGGCGGAACAGGTGAGTCAGTAACCGGTTCAGAGCGTTTGTCCACATCGCACACCTCCTATCCCGCGCCATCCCCGGCGCTTCGCTTCGGCGTGGTCATCCGGCACCGGACGCGGGCTTGCCGGATACTCGCCCAAATTTGCAGTATTCTATTGGATTCCGCGCGACTGTAAAGTTTTCGCGCCGCGCCCGGCCTTGACTTTGCCGCGCGCCCCATGTGTATCGGCCCGAACCCGACACCGATTGCCAAAACCGCCGTTCCCGGCCCCGGAGAGTGAAAATGCACGCATATCGCAGCCATACCTGCGCCGATCTGAGGAAATCCCATGTCGGAGAGACCGTCCGCCTTGCCGGTTGGGTTCACCGCATCCGCGATCACGGCGGCGTGCTGTTCATCGACCTGCGCGATCATTACGGCGTGACGCAGGTGCTGTGCGATTCCGACAGCCCGGTTTTCAAGGCGGTAGACGGCTTGCGCGCCGAATATTGCGTGCGCATCGACGGTGTGGTGAAGGCGCGCGATGCGAGCCTTGTGAACCCCAAGATCCCCACCGGCGAGATCGAGGTCTATATCCGCGATCTGGAGATTCTGGGCGCAGCGTCCGAATTGCCGCTTCAGGTCTTTGGCGATCAGGAATACCCCGAGGAGACGCGCCTGCGCTACCGCTATCTCGACCTGCGCCGCGAGGCGATGCAGGCCAACATGATGCTGCGCTCGGATGTGGTGGCCTCGATCCGCAAACGCATGTGGGACAAGGGGTTTCGCGAGTTCCAGACGCCGATCATCACGGCCAGCAGCCCTGAGGGCGCGCGAGATTTCCTTGTGCCCTCGCGCCTCCATCCGGGCAAGTTCTACGCCCTGCCGCAGGCCCCGCAGCAGTTCAAGCAGCTTATCATGGTCTCGGGGTTCGATCGGTATTTCCAGATCGCCCCCTGTTTCCGCGATGAAGACCCCCGCGCCGACCGCTCGCCCACCGATTTCTACCAACTCGATATGGAAATGTCCTTTGTCACGCAACAGGATGTGTTCGACACCATAGCCCCGGTGATCGCGGGTGTGTTCCAAGAGTTTGGTGGCGGCAAGACGGTGGATGCGCCCGAGACCTGGCCACAGATTTCCTATGCAGAGTCAGCGCTTTGGTATGGCACAGACAAACCCGACCTGCGCAACCCGATCAAGATGCAGGACGTGTCCGAGCATTTCCGGGGGTCGGGCTTTGCCATCTTCGCGAAATTGCTGGAGCAGGAAGGCACCGAGATCCGCGCCATCCCCGCGCCGGGGGGCGGCAGCCGCAAGTTCTGCGACCGGATGAACGCATTCGCGCAGAAAGAGGGCCTGCCGGGGATGGGGTATATTTTCTGGCGCGAAGCCGACGGCGAGACGGAGGCCGCAGGCCCCCTCGCCAAGAATATCGGCCCCGAGCGGACCGAGGCCATTCGCCAGCAGCTTGGCCTTGGCGTGGGCGATGCGGCTTTCTTTCTTGGGGGCAAGCCGAGCGCCTTCGAGCGGGTGGCGGGCAAGGCGCGCACGGTGATCGGCGATGAATTGGGGTTGAGCGATCAGGACCGTTTCGCCTTTGCCTGGATCGTCGATTTCCCGATGTATGAGCGCGACGAGGACAGCGGCCGCGTCGATTTCAGCCACAACCCGTTTTCCATGCCTCAGGGCGGGCGCGCGGCGCTCGACGGCGATCCGCTCAAGGTGCTGGGCTATCAGTATGATCTTGCCTGCAACGGGTATGAATTGGTCTCGGGCGCGATCCGCAACCACCGCCCCGAGATCATGTTCAAGGCGTTCGAGTTGGCGGGCTATGGCGAGGAAGAGGTGCGCAAGCGGTTCGGCGGCATGGTCAATGCGTTTCAGTTCGGCGCGCCGCCGCACGGGGGCTGTGCGGCGGGGATCGACCGGATCGTGATGCTGCTCGCGGGCACCTCCAACATCCGCGAGGTCATCATGTTCCCGATGAACCAGCGCGCCGAGGATCTGATGATGAACGCGCCCAGCGATCCGACCCCGGATCAGTTGATGGAGCTTGGCCTGCGGGTGATCCCGAAGGAGTGAGCAAGCCATGTTCCACGTCCTGCACGCTGCCGGGTTCGATGTCGCGGCGCGCAATCACGCGCAGGCAATTCTGCCGGGGCATTCGCCGACGAGGCAGAGGCGCTGAAATGCAAGCGTATTTTGGCCGCCGCCTTGCAGCCTTCTCGCTGATCCGCGAGTTCTCGCCTGATTGAAATCGGGATGGCGTTTCGCGATGGCGACGAGGGGGGAGATATCCGCCCGAACGGTCAGCGGCGCTGGCCGGATGAGGTAAAGGCGGGGACTGGGGCCGAGACGCCGGAGCCGGTGGCGACGGGGAGCCAGGTTGCACGCGCGAATTCCGGGCGGGTCAGCGGCTGGAAATACAAATCCACCTGCCAGAACATCCGGTCACCGGGCCGCCACAGCGGATCGGACATGTCGGCCACGCCAAACCCCTGATCGCGCATCAGCGCGACCATTTCGTGAAACAACAGCGACTCGGGTGCGATCCGAAAGCCGTAGGTCTCGATGATGACAAGCGACGCCTCTTTCAGGCACCGCGCCGCGCCGGTGAGGATCGGCACCTCGTAGCCATGCGTATCGAGCTTGATCGCAAACGGCCCGTCGGCCTGGGTTACAAGATCGTCAAGCCGCACGGCATCGACCTCAAGCGCCGCCGCCCCCTCGCCCGGCTCTGCCTTGCCGCCGAACGGGTCATCGGCGTTGAAGCGCACCGTTCCCGCCCTGTCGCTTGCCGCCGCGAGCACGTAGCGCGCGCGCGGATGCGCGGCGCAAAAGCGGTCGAGCGCGGGCTTGTGATGCGGGTTGGCCTCGACCAGCAGATAATCGCAGGCAGGCAGGTAATCCATCGCCTGCACGGCCCAGCGCCCATCCGACGCGCCAACGTCGATCACAGTGCCAACCTCGATGCCACGCCCGGCGATCCGCTTCATTGCCGCGCGCATATGGCTGCGCTTGCCCTCGTGAACGCGCTTGCGCAGCGATGCGGGGATCGCCCGTTTCAACAGCCGTTTCATGGGATACCCCAACCTGATACTGCTGCCCGTCTAGCCAATCGCCCCCGCCCGCACAAGCCCGCGCCACTCCGGCGGCACCGTCATTTCGGATGGATTTGGCAGGGGCAGCAGGGTTCGAACCCGCGACCTACGGTTTTGGAGACCGTCGCTCTACCAGCTGAGCTATACCCCTATCGTGGCCGGGGTGTTATTGGCTTTCGCCTCGGGCGTCAAGCGGGCGCGAGCCAGAAAACCGCCGCCGCCTCAGTCGAGCGCGCGCGCCTCGTCGATGAGCATGACCGGAATCCCCGACCGTATCGGAAAGGCCAGCCCGGCGGCCTTGCTCACAAGCTCTTGGCGCTCGGCATCATACTCGAGCCGGCCTTGCGTCCTGGGGCAGACCAGCGCCTCCAGCATCCGGCGGTCAAAGGCGGGCGCGGGGGCCTTGCGGTCGTCAGTCATTGCACGATATCCTCGTTATTACCGCCGCGCAGGGCGTATTCCAGAAGCGTCACCAGCGTCTCGCGCCGGGTGCCGAGCGATGGTGCCTCAAGCAGCGCCTGTTTCTCCTCCGGCTCGAATCCCAGCATCATCGACAGCGAATTCACCAGCAACTCATCCTCCGCCTGCCCCAGCGACTCCCAGTCGGTCTCGATCGCGCGGGCGCAGAAATAGCGCGCCAAAAGCTTCATGAACCCCGCGCGGTCAAAGCCGGGATCGCTCTCGGCGGGGCCCAGATCGCGCCCGAAACTCTGCCAGCACACCCGCGCCCGCCGATACGGGGCAAAGCCCTCGACCTCTTCGAGCAGGCGAAACCGCGACAGCCCGGTGAGGGTTATCATATAGCGCCCGTCCTCGGTTTCCGAAAACTGCGTGACCCGCCCCACACAGCCGATCCGGTGCAGCCCGGTGCCGCCCTCGCGGCCCGGCACGCGGTTGGGCTGGATCATGCCGATAAGCCGCTCGCGCGTCTTGAGCGCATCATCGAGCATCGCGAGGTATCGCGGCTCGAACAGATGCAGCGGAAGCCGCGCGCGCGGCAAGAGCAGCGCACCGGGCAGGGGGAAAACCGGGATGATCTCCGGCAGATCAAAACGCTGTGTCATATCGGATAGTCTAGCCCGGCACGGGCCTCAGGCAAATATCATCGAGCTGAGCCTGCGCCGCCCGTTGAGCAATACCGGATCATTGGGCTTCAATGCCTCGAAGATCGTGAAAAGCTGCGCCTTGGCCGCGCCGTCGTTCCATTCGCGGTCACGGCGGAACAGGTCGAGCAACTGCTCCACCGCCGCCTCCACCTCGCCCGCGGCATAGAGCGCGGTGGCCAGATCGAACCGCGCCTGATGATCCTCGGGGTTGGCCTCTACGGCGGCGCGCAGATCGGCCACGGGGCCAGCATCCAGTGCCTGCCGCGCAAGCGCGATCTGCGCCCGAACGGCCTCGATCTCGGGCCGGTCCGCGATCTCGGCAGGCACCCCGTTGAGGATCGCCTCGGCCTGATCGGGATCGCCCGCCGCCAGCCGCACCCGCGCCATCCCGGCAAAGCCGCGCACGCTCAAGCCGTCCTCCTGCACGATCGCCGCAAAGGTCTGCATCGCATCCGCCAGCGCGCCCTGCTCCAGCATCTCGTCGGCGGCGTCAAGCGCGGCCTCAAGCCCGCCATCATCGCCGCCCGCCGCCTCGATCACGCGGGCGACAAAGGCATCGACCTCGGATTGCGGCAGCGCGCCCTGAAAGCCGTCGATCGGCTGGCCCTGCCAGAAGGCATAGACCGTGGGGATCGACTGGATGCGCAGTTGCGCAGCGATGGCCTGGTTGCGGTCCACATCCACCTTGGCCATGCGCACCGCACCCCTGGCCCGCGTCACCGCCGCCTCGAGCATGGGGCCAAGCTGCTTGCACGGCCCGCACCACGCCGCCCAGAAATCGACGATGACCGGCACGCTCTGGCTGGCATCAATCACCTGGGCCATGAAATCGGCCTCGGTCACATCGCGGACAAGATCGCCCGCCGCAGGCCCGTTCGCCTTCTTGCCAAGTTCCAGCATGTCGAAGCTCCCTCTATCCCAATGCCCCCTATATGAGGGCGCATTTGCCGCTTTCAAAGATCAAATGTTGCGAAAACCGGCGCGTGATCGCTTGGCTTGTCCCAGCCGCGCGCAGCGCGCAGGATGCGGCTCGAATGCCCCGCCGCCTTGATATCGCCGCTCGCCCAGACATGATCGAGACGGCGGCCCTTGTCGGCCTCGTCCCAGTCGCGGGCGCGGTAGCTCCACCAGCTGTAGAGCTGGCCTTCGGGGATATCCGCGCGGGTGACATCGCACCAGCCCCCCGCCTCCATCACGCCGCCAAGGTGATCCACCTCCACCGGCGTGTGGCTCACGATCTTCAAAAGCTGCTTGTGCGACCACACGTCATCCTCGCGGGGCGCGATGTTGAGATCGCCCACGAGAATCGCCTTTTCCGGGCGGCTGTCGCGGAAAAAATCGCGCATCTCGGTGAGATAATCGAGCTTTTGGCCGAATTTCACGTTCACCTCGCGGTCGGGCACATCGCCGCCCGCGGGCACGTAGAAATTGTGGATGGTGACGCCGTTTTCCAGCCGCCCGGCGATATGGCGGGCATGGCCCAGCCCCGCCAGATCGAGCGCGCCCGCCTCCTCGATGGGAAGCCGCGAGAGGATCGCCACGCCGTTATAGCCCTTCTCGCCGCGCGCCACCATGTGCCGATAGCCAAGGTTGGCGAACATCTCGGCGGGGATTTTCTCCACCGGACTCTTGCATTCCTGAAGGCACAGGATATCCGGCCCCTCCTCGCGCAAGAGCCTTGCCACAAGCTCCGCGCGCAGGCGCACCGAATTGATGTTCCAGGTGGCAAGGGTGAATGGCATGGTCTCTCCCGCAGGTCGTGTTCGGGGCGCAAGTGACCCCAGACCGGGGCCGAGAGCAAGCGAAAATCAGGGCGCGCGCCGAGGATCGCGGCCTCAATCGGCGGCAGGGACGGGGGCGGGGGCGGATGCTGCGGAGGGGATATTGTCGGCGATCTCCGTCTCGGCCACCGCTGCCCCGACCGTGGGCCGTCCCGAAAACAGGCCGATCTTTTCCTTGGCCGGCTTGCCGTCATCCTCGAACCAGCCAAAGTTGTCGTTCTGCCGGTTGAGCCATGTCTCGATGAGCTTGGCGGCGTTGCGGCTGAGATGCTCCATCTGCACCTGCTTGCTCTGCGTCAGCCCCGACCCGACCACCGTCTGCGGCGAGATCGTCTCGACCACGGTGACAAGCTCGGGCTTGTCGTTGAGCTTCTTGCCCGCCGCATCGTCCCATACCGTCACGTTCAGGATCAGCGCCGATTTTGGCGACGCCACCAGCGGCACGCCCGGAATCGCCAGAACATAGCCCTCGATGCTCACCCCCAGATGATAGAGCTTGTCTCCATCATATCGGGTGAACCGCTCGGTCATCGCGCGGGTCATCGCGTCGATCCACTCTTCCCTGGTCGCGCCGCGCGAGGCCGGGCCCTTGGTCAGGTTGGGGGCAACCACCACGTTATGCCCAAGCCGGAAATTGCCCAGATAGGCCGGCTCTTCATCCAGATCGTTGGCATTGGTGCAGGCGGAGGCGACCAGAAGGCCGAAAAGGACCATGAAACGGCGCATATGCGGCCTCGGGCTGTGATAAACTCGCGCAGCCATAGCGCAGCGCGTGCCCCGGCGCAACGATTTGCCGCCCGTGCGCCCCGGCCCTATATCAGGGGCTGACGCCCGGAGGCACCGCCATGACAGACGCAGACACCGCCCCGCCGCCAGCCCCGCCCACACCGCCCCCCGTGCGCGTGCCGCTGGTGACAGCGCCATTGGGCGTGCTCGGCTCGTTGCGCGCGGCGCGCGCCAACGTGCTGTCGATCATCCCCGAGATCGCCACCCGCCAGCCGATGGTCTCGGGGCGGACCGCCAAGCGCTGGCACATGGTGATGGACCCCGAGGCGATCCGCCGGATACTGCTGGAAAATCTCGACAACTACCCAAAATCTCTGGTCACCAAGAACCTGTTGCGCCCGGCCATCGGCGAATCGCTCTTCATCGCCGAGGGCGCGCATTGGCGCTGGCAGCGGCGCGCGGCGGCACCGGTCTTCTCGCACCGCAACGTGATGAACCTTGCGCCGGTGATGACAGCGGCCGCCCGGCGCAGCGCCGAACGCATCAAGGCCGCAGGCCCGCGCGCCGTGGATATGGCCGCCGAGATGGTGCGCACCACATTCGACGTGATCGCCGATGTCACCTTTTCCGGCGATGGCACCTTTGACGCCGAAGGCGTGCATCGCGGCATCGACGCCTATATCGCCGAGGCGGGGCGCATCTCGCTTTTCGACATTCTCGGCCTGCCCGACTGGGTGCCGCGTCCGGGGCGGCTCATGGCGGGCGGCTCGGTGGCCGAGATGAAGCGCGTGGCCGATGCGGCGGTCGAAGCGCGCCGCGCGCGCGGGGGCAGCGCGAGCGTGCCCGACCTGCTCGATCTGCTGCTCGACGGCGAAGACCCCGAAACCAAACGCCGCATGAACACGGGCGAATTGCGCGACAACCTGCTGACCTTCATCGTCGCGGGCCACGAGACCACCGCCCTCGCGCTTGGCTGGTCGCTCTATCTTTGCGCCCATGACCAAGACGTGCAGGACCGCGCCCGCGCCGAGGCGCAGGCGGTGCTCTCGGGCGGCGCGGCCACCGGCGCGGACGTGGCGCGCCTGCCCCTCATCCGGCAGATCATCGACGAGGCGCTGCGCCTCTATCCGCCCGCCGGGATGGTGTCGCGCACGGCGCTTGCGGCCGATACGCTTTGCGGGCGCGAGATACAGCCCGGCGATACCATCATCATCCCGATCTACGCGCTGCACCGCCATCACATGCTGTGGGACGCGCCAGACAGCTTTCGCCCCGACCGTTTCGCCGATCGCAAGGCGGTGCCGCGCTATGCCTACCTGCCCTTTGGTGACGGGCCGCGCATCTGCATCGGCGCAAGCTTTGCCTTGCAAGAGGCGGTGATCGTGCTGGCCACGCTCTTGGCGCAGTTCCGTTTTGCCCCGGTGCCGGGGCGCGCGCCCGACCCGGTGATGATCCTTACGCTACGCCCGCAGGGTGGCGTATGGCTCATGGCCGAACCGGTGTAATTCCGCGTCAATCATTCGCCGAAATCCCCCCGCCCGCAACGCGGACGGGGGGCGTGGGGTCGCGTTGCGCGGCAGATCACTTCGCGGCGTTGCCCATCACCGACAGGCCGCGCAGGATATCGACGGCATAGGCAAGCTGGTAATCCTCCTCGCGCAGGCGGGCGATCTCCTCGGCGCGCGCGCGCTCTTCCTCGATCAGCTTGATCTCGTCCTCGGTCAGGCTGTCATTGATGAGCCGCCCGCGCAACTGCGCCTCCGAGCGCGCCGGGCGCTCGCTCTGCGCCTCTTCACCCTCGGCCGCCGCCGTGCGGCGCGGCTGGGCAACCACGATATCGGGGCTTACCCCCAGGGCCTGAATCGACCGCCCCGAGGGCGTGAAATACCGCGAGGTCGTGAGCCGCATCGCCCCGCCACCGCGCAGCGGCATCACCGTCTGCACCGATCCCTTGCCGAAACTCTTGGTGCCGACCACGATCGCGCGGCGATGATCCTGCAACGCGCCCGCGACGATTTCCGAGGCCGAGGCAGACCCGCCATTGATCAGCACGACGATGGGCTTGCCGGCCGCCAGATCGCCGGGCGTGGCGTTGAACCGCTCGCCATCCTGCGCGCTGCGGCCACGCGTCGAGACGATCTCGCCCTTGTCAAGGAACGCGTCCGAGACCTTGATCGCCTGCGTCAGAAGCCCGCCGGGATTGTTGCGCAAATCCAGCACGATCCCGCTCACCTTGTCCATCCCGCCCAGCGCCTCGACCTGCTCGGCAAGGCCCGATTCGAGATTGGCATAGGTCTGGTCGTTGAAGGTGGTGACGCGCAGCACCACGGCATCGCGCTCGGTGCGCGCGCGCACCGCCGTAAGCTTGATGGTGTCGCGGATGATCGAGACGTCGAACGGCTCTGCCCTGCCCTCGCGCACCACGGTGATGACGATCTCGCTGCCCACCGGACCGCGCATCAGATCCACCGCCTCGTTGAGGGTCAGGCCAAGCACGCTCTCGCCATCGACATGGGTGATGAAATCGCCCGCCTCGATACCTGCCAGATCGGCGGGGGTGCCATCCATCGGCGAGACCACCTTGACGAAACCATCCTCCTGCGTGACCTCGATGCCCAAACCCCCGAACTCGCCGCGCGTCTGCACCTGCATGTTCTCGGCATCATCGGGCGAAAGATAGCTCGAATGCGGATCAAGCGAGGTCAGCATCCCGTTGATCGCCGACTCGATCAGCTTTTTCGTGTCTACATCCTCGACATATTGCGCGCGCACCCGCTCGAAAATATCGCCGAAAAGATCGAGCTGCTCGTAGACGCTCGACGATCCATCGTTCCCCTGCGCAAGCAGCGGGGCCGCGACCTGCGTCGTCACCACCGCCCCCGAGAGCAGCCCCGCCGCCGTGGCCATCAGGATTTTCTTCATGTCTCAACCTTCCTTGTCGGTCGCGAACCACGCGAGCGGGTCCACCGGTGAATTGTCTTGCCGCACCTCGATATAGAGCGTCTGCGCCCGTCCGGCACCTATGTCATTACCGCCTGCCTCCGTCTCGGCGGCGGCCAGCAGGTCGCGCCCATCCCCGGCCCCGCCCATCAGGCCCACGGGGCTGCCGCCCGGCAGCACCTCGCCGGTGCGACCATAAACGGTATCAAGCCCCGCGAATACCATCAGAAGCCCGGCCTGCGGCTCCAGAATGATCACATTTCCGTAGTCGAGCAAGGGGCCACGATAACGCAATGTCGCGGGCACCGGCGTGGTGACAAGCGCGCGCGGGCGCGTCGCCAGAACAATGCCGGGGCGGGTGATCCCGGCGGCATCGGCCTCGCCCGCGCGGTGCAGGATCACCCCCTCGACGGGCAAGGGCAGGCTGCCCTTGCGCGGCCCGATATCGGGCAGGCTGCCCGCCACCTCGCCCACGGCGATATTGCTCAGACCGTCGGCAAAGCCCTCGAGCGTCTCGGACGAGGCGATGAGCAGCGCAGTCTGGATCGGATCCTCGGTAAAGCGGCGCGGCAGGTCGCCGCGCGCGGCGATGGCCTGGCTCAGGCGCACGCGCGCCTCCTGCACGCCGCGCAGCCCCTCCTCCAGCGTGTTCGCGGCACTTTGCTGAAGCGCGCGCAGCACCGCGATATCCTGCACCCTGGCCCGCAGATCAAGCGCGCGGGCATCGAGAGCGGGGGCCACCTCCGACAGGATCATGCCCGCCCGCGCCGTGCCCACCGGCCCCGACGGGTGCAGCATCAGCACCGGCACCGGCGCGTGCCCCATCGCCTGCAACACCCCCAGAAGCTGCGCGATCTCATCCTCTCGGGCACGCAATTGCGCCGCCAGCACCTCTTCGCGCAGCGCCGCGCGGCGCATCCCCTCGCGCATCGCCTCAAGGCCGCGCTCATAGGCGCGGATCACCCCGGTCAGCGCCTTGACACGGTTGCGCGCGCTCTCCGCCGCCGCCAGCGCCGCCGCCGCCTCGTCAAGCGCCGCCGCCGCCGCGCGCGCATCCGATGACGGGTCGGTGCCCTGCGCCAAAGCCGGGGCCGCCAGCAGCCCAAGCGCAAGACAGGCCGCCCATATCCTCATGCCAGAAGGCTCTCGCCGGTCATCTCGGGCGGGGCCTCCAGCCCCATCAGCGCCAGCACCGTGGGGGCCAGATCGGCAAGCCGCCCGCCCGTCCGCAGCCGCGCCCCCGCAGGCCCGCCCACCAGGATCACCGGCACCGGGTTGAGCGTGTGCGCGNNGATCGACCATCACCTCGCAATTGCCATGATCCGCCGTCACGATCATCGCACCGCCCGCCGCCTCCAGCGCCTCCAGCACGCGGCCAAGGCCCTTGTCCACCGCCGCACAGGCCGCCATCGCGGCCTTCAGGTCGCCGGTATGGCCAACCATGTCGGGATTGGCATAGTTGACCACGATCAGGTCATAGCCCTCGGCAATCGCCTCCACGAGGTGGTCGGTCACCTCCGCCGCCGACATCTCGGGTTGCAGATCATAGGTCGCCACCTTGGGCGAGGGCGCCATATAGCGGTCCTCGCCGCGCTCGGGGTCTTCGCGCCCGCCGTTGAGGAAAAACGTCANNCCTCGGGGGCCGACATCTCGGGCTGAAGGTCATAGGTGGCGACGCGGGGCGAGGCGGCCATGTAGCGGTCCTCGCCGGGCACCGGCGGCTCCTTGCCGCCGTTCAGGAAGAAGGTGACATGGGGGTATTTCTCGGTCTCGGCGATGTGGAATTGCCGCAGGCCCGCGCGGCTCACCCATTCGGCCAGCGTGTTGACGATCACGCGGGGCGGAAACACCGTGTCGAACCAGGCGTTATGCGCCTCGGAATATTCCACCAGGCCAAGGCGCGCGGCCCAGTCGGGCGCGGGGCCGCGCGCGAACCGGTCGAAATCGGGATCGGCCAGCGCCTGCAATATCTCTCGCGCGCGGTCGGCGCGGAAATTCAGGCAGAAAAGGCCATCCCCCGCCGCCACACCCGCATAATCGCCGATCACCGTGGCGGTGATGAATTCATCGGTCTCGCCGCGCGCGTAGGCGTTGGTCACGGCCATGCGGGCATCGCGCGCGCGCACGCCTTTTGCCGTGGCGATCGCGTCATAGGCCTCCTGCACCCGGTCCCAACGATTGTCGCGGTCCATCGCGAAATAGCGCCCCGTCACCGTGGCAATGCGCACACCCTCGGGCAGCATCTCCTGCAAGGTCGCCAGATGGGTGCGCGCCGATTTCGGGGCCACGTCGCGCCCGTCGGTCATCGCATGAAGCACCACCGGCACGCCCGCCCCGGCAATGGCGCGGGCGGCGGCGGCGATATGGGTGATATGCCCGTGCACCCCCCCGTCCGAGACCAGCCCCAGAAGATGCGCGCGCCCGCCCGTGACCTTCAGCCGCGCGATGAAGGCTTGCAGCGCCTCCATGCGGGCGAAACTGCCATCCTCAACCGCCAGATCGATCTGGCCCAGATCCATCGCCACCACCCGGCCCGCGCCGATATTGGTATGGCCCACCTCGGAATTGCCCATCTGCCCGCGCGGCAGGCCGACATCGGGGCCATGCGCGACCAGCGTGGCATTCGGGCAGGTGGCCATCAGCCGGTCCATGTTGGGCGTGGCGGCAAGATACGGGGCGTTGGCCTCAAGCTGATCGCTCAGCCCCCAGCCATCGAGAATGCACAAAATGACAGGGGCGGGCATGGTGTCTCCGGCGTGATACTGCCCGTGCGTTCTAGGCCGATGGATGCGGCCCCGCAACCCTTGCAGCGCGCCTCGCCGCGCGCAGGATCACGTCTATATGCGGCACCTCCGACACAACCAGCCGATACATCAAGGGGGCGCGGCCGCCTGACGAAAGCCGGGTCAGGCGGGAAAATCCGCCCCGGAGAATATCTGCGCCGCGTGCTCGTGCAGATAGATGCGCAGCCAGGGGGTGTAGTCGGCGGGTTTGTCGGCGATCCGCAGCATCAGCGCGTCGCGGCTCACCCAGTCCACGGCCATCACCTCATCGGGGTTGGGGCGGGTCCTGATGCGCCGCGCAACCCGCGCCACGAACACCTCCACCACCTCGTGCTCGATCAGGCCGCCGCCCACATCGGCGCGATATTCCACCCGCCCGCGCGGCGCGAGCGCAAGCCCGGTGATGCCCAACTCCTCGTCGAGCCTGCGGCGCGCGCAGTCCGCCCCCCCCTCGCCCCAGCGCGGATGGGTGCAGCAGGTATTCGCCCAAAGGCCCGGTGTGTGATACTTCGCCAGCGCCCGGCGCTGAATGAGCACCTCATCGCCATAGAGCACAAAGACCGACACCGCCTTGTGCTTGAGCCCGCACCGATGCGCCTCGAGCTTTTCGACGGCCACCAGATCGCCGCCCAGCCATGTGGGGATCATCTCGCTCATATGTGCGGTTCTGGCACCAGAGGGGCGAGATGCGCAAGAGCCTTCGGCGCGATCCTGATATGGGCCAGTGCACGCGCCCGCGCCCCCTTGCCCGCGCCCGCCACCCGGCGTATAGCCCCGGCCTGATCCCGAAGGAGCCCGATCATGCAAGGCAGCGCCAATCTCAACGTCATGCTCAAGGCCGCGCGCAAGGCCGGACGCATCCTCGTCAAGGATTTCGGCGAAGTCGAGAACCTTCAGGTCTCGATGAAGGGCGCGGGCGATTTCGTGAGCCGCGCCGATATTGCCGCTGAAAAGATCATCAAGGGCGAGCTGATGGGCGCGCGCCCGAGCTATGGCTGGCTGGCCGAGGAAGGCGGCGGCGAAGAGGGCAAGGATCCCACCCGCCGCTGGATCGTCGACCCGCTGGACGGCACCACCAATTTCCTGCACGGCCTGCCGCATTTCGCCGTGTCCATCGCGCTCGAACACAAGGGCGAGGTGGTGGCGGGCGTGATCTATGACCCGGTGAAGGACGAGGCCTTCTATGCCGAAAAGGGCGCGGGGGCCTGGATGAACGACCGCCGGTTGCGCGTATCGGGGCGCGCCAAGATGATCGAGGCCGTCTTTGCCACCGGCCTGCCCTTTGGCGGACGTGCCGACCTGCCCGAGACGCTGCACGATCTGGCGCGGCTGCTGCCCGCCTGTGCGGGCGTGCGGCGCTGGGGGGCGGCGGCGCTCGATCTCGCCTATGTCGCCGCCGGGCGCTATGATGGTTTCTGGGAACGCAGGCTCCACGCCTGGGATCTCGCCGCCGGCGTCATCATCGTGCGCGAGGCGGGCGGGCTGGTCGCGCCGCTCGACCCGCAGGGCAACATCCTTGAGGATGGCGAGATCATCGCCGCGAACGAGGCGATTTTCGACAAGTTCACCAAGGTCATCCGCGACGAGGGGTAACGCCACGCGGATCGAGCATCTGGCCGTTGCCGGAAAGACGCTCGCCGAGGCGGGTGGCGATATCGCGGGATTAGCCTCTTTCGGCCCGTTCCGCCCCGGCCCCGGCCATGCCCACACCGCCGAGCATACCGTGATCCTTGCCGGGCCGCGCGCGGGCGCGGCACCGGGCGCGCGCTTGTGTCGCGGCTCGAGGATGTGGCCCGCGCGGGCCACCTGCCGCAGGCAGGCCGCAAGTTCGGGCGCTGGATGGATCTGGTGCTGTTTCTCAAACATCCGTGACGCTTTGTCCTGACAGGCGCGCCAATCCGCGATAAGCTGCCCCCATGTCGATCTGGACCCGCATATCCGAGGCGATCCAGGCGCTCGCCAAGGGCGAGAGCCTCGCCCATGTCTTTGACCGCCTGCGCGGCCCACCCGAGCGCAGCGTTGCCTTTACCATCGCCGTGATCGCACTCTCGGCCAAGATGGCCAAGGCCGACGGGCGGGTGACCCGCGACGAGGTGACAGCGTTCCGCGATGTGTTTCAAATCCCCCCCGAGGAGGAACGGAACGCCGCCCGCATCTTCAACCTCGCGCGGCAGGACGTGGCCGGGTTCGAGGACTATGCCGCGCGGATCGCGCGCATGTTCGCCGATGCCCCCGAGACGCTCTGCGACCTGATGGAGGGGCTGTTCCATATCGCCGCCGCCGATGGGGTCTATCACCCCGACGAAGACGCGTTTCTTGGCCGGGTGGCAGAGATATTCGGCATCGGTGACGCGCGGTTCCGCGCCCTGCGCGCGCGCTATGCTCCCGATGCGCGGCCCGATCCGTGGTCGATCCTCGGGGTCAGCGCCGACATGCCGATGGCAGAGATTCGCGCGGCCTGGCGCGCGCAGGTGCGCGAGTGCCACCCCGACAGGCTCCGCGCACGCGGCGTGCCCGACGAGGCGGTGCGCCTTGCCGAGCGGCGCCTGAGGGATATCAACCACGCCTGGGAAGAGATCACCGCCATGCGCACCCCCTCTTAAAACCGCCGCCCGCCTGCCCTATGTTAGCACCATGAAACACACCGCCCTCCTCCTCGCCCTTTCCGCCGCGCTCCTGATCGGCGCAGGCCCCGCCCCCGCGCAAGACCCGCAAGACGAGGGCGAGGGCCGCTCGCAGATGGAGGATGGCGCGCGGCTTTTCTGGGAAGGGCTGCGCCGCGAGATGGGCCCCGCGCTTGATGCGCTGCGCGAGCGCGCCGACGAAATGGAGCCCGCGATCCGCGATTTCGCCGATCGGATGGGGCCGGCGCTTGCCGAGCTGATCGACAGGATCGGCGATCTGAGCGCCTATCACCCGCCCGAGATACTGCCCAACGGCGATATCATCCTGCGCCGCAAGACCCCGCAGGAGATGAAAGACACCGCCCCCGAGGGCGAGGTCGAGATTTAACCCCTGAGCACCGCCCCCGGATTCATGATCCCCGCCGGGTCGAGCGCATCCTTGATCGCGCGCATCGTCGCAAGCTTCACCGGGTCGCCATAGCGCTCCAGATCATCCACCTTGAGCCGCCCGATGCCGTGCTCGGCACTGACAGAGCCACCCATCGCATGGACCAGGTCATGCACCGCGCGCTTGATCGCGTCGCGCTCGGCCATATGATCGGCGCGCGAGCGCCCCGCCACGGGAAAGACGTTGTAATGCAGGTTGCCATCGCCCAGATGCCCGAAACAGTTGATGCGGAACGCACCAATCCCGGCGATCACCCCTGCCGCCTTCTCGATGAACTCGGGGATCGCCGAGAGCGGCAGGGAAATGTCGTGCGAACTGACCGAGCCGATGCGGCGGTTGGCCTCGGGGATCTGCTCGCGCAGCTCCCGGAACGCGTGGCGCTGCGCCTGTGATTGCGCGATCACGCCATCGCTGACCAGCCCCGCCTCCACCCCTTCGGCAAAGAGCGCCTCAAGCGCCGCCCCCGGATCAAGCCCGCGCGCCAGCCCCGCCTCGATGAGCACGCACCATTCGGGCGCGGCCTCAAAAGGCTGCCGGATATCAGGCAGCACCTCGGCGAGGAACTCAAGCCCCTGCCGGTGCATCAGCTCGAACGCGCTCACCCCCTCGCCCATCTGCTCGCGCGCCAGCGCCAGCAGATCGAGCGCGGCGCGCGGGCCTGCCACCACCATGAGCGCGGTGCCCTCGCCCGCCGGGCGCGGCGCAAGGCGCAGCGCGGCGGCGGTGATGATCCCAAGCGTGCCCTCCGAACCGATCAGCAGGTTGCGCAGATCATAGCCGGTATTGTCCTTGCGCAGCCGCTTCAGCCCGTGCCAGATGCGCCCGTCGGGCATCACCGCCTCCAGCCCCAGGCACAGATCGCGCGCATTGCCATAGCGCAGCACATTGACCCCGCCCGCGTTGGTCGCCAGCAGCCCGCCGATGCGCGCCGATCCCTTGGACGCGATGGACAGCGGGAAAAGCCGCCCCGCCGCCTCTGCCGCTGCGTGGACATCCTGAAGGATCGCGCCCGCCTCGACGACCATCACGTTCTCCTCCGGCCAGATCCCACGCACCGCGCGCATCCGCTCGAGGCTGAGGATCACCGGCACCGGGCCATCCGGTGCGACCTGCCCGCCCACCAGACCCGTGCCGCCGCCATAGGGCACCACCGGCACGCGCGCGCGCGCACAGGCGCGCACCACCTGCGCCACGCCTTCCGCGCTGTCTGGGGCCACAACCACGCCCTGCCCCCGCCAGCGCCCGCGCGGCTCCTCGAAATAGCGCGGCGCGGCCTCGCGAAAGGCGGCCTCGGGCAGCCCCGCGCGCAGGTCATTGACGAAATCGGGGGTCGCGGAATTCAATATCATGTCCCTTGGCTATCACAGCCGCCCGTCAGGGCCAGCACTCGCGGCTTCATCTTGCCCAAAATACTCAAAATCCCCGCTCACAGCTTCGACGAGATCACGCCGGTGTTGAACCCGCCCATCCGCAACTCTCCGAATAACCGCTGATACTCGATCTTGGGGCAGCGGTTCATCACCACATCGACGCCGCGCGCCCGCGCCATTGCCGCCGCGCCCTCGTGTTCCACCCCGATCTGCATCCAGATCGTGCGCAGGCCCGGCAGGCAGTCAAGGGCCTCCTCGACGATGGCAGGCACATGCTCGGAGCGGCGGAAGATATCGACCATGTCGACATCCCCCTCGATATCCGACAGCCGCGCCACGACCCTCTGGCCAAACAGCACCTCTCCGGCATGGCCGGGGTTGACCGGGACCACCTCGAACCCCTTGAGCCCAAGATAGCGCGCCACGTAATAGCTTGGGCGCACCGGGTTTACCGACACGCCCACCACCGCGATGCGGCGGGTGCGGGTCAGGATGTCTCGCAGGTGGGAATCGGCATAGGTCTCGCTCATGGCATGATTTGAACCACAAACCGGCGCAAGAAAAAAGCGCCCAAGATAATACTTGGGCGCCAGTCGCGGAACGAGGGACAGTGATACGAGTTGGCGGAGTTCCGGTCCGCCGCCTCTGATCCATATGTAGGATCGCATGTCATCATATCAAAGGGTTTGTAATACGCTCGTGACCGTTCGTGAAGGCGGGCGCATGTCACATCCCCGACCACGGCCCTATCCCCCGGCGATTCACGTCCCGGCGTCACCCCCGCGCGGCATAAAGCGCGACCGCCGCCGCGTTCGACACGTTGAGCGAGCCGAAATCGCTGGCAAACGCGATCCGCGCCAGCGCGTCCACCACTTCGCGCGTGCGCGCGCGCAGCCCCGGCCCCTCGGCCCCCAGCACCAGCGCCACGGGCCGGTCGCGGCGGCCCTCAAGCACCGCCTCGATGCTGTCGGTCGCCTCACCCGCAAGCCCCACCACCAGATAACCCATGCCCTGCAACTCGATGATCGCATCGGCAAGGTTGCGCACCCGCAGATAAGGTTGACGCTCCAGCGCGCCGCTGGCGGATTTGGCGAGCGCCCCGGTCTCGGGGGCGGCGTGGTGGCGGGGTGCGATCACCGCGCGCGCACCAAACACCTCTGCCGAGCGCAGGATCGCGCCCACATTATGCGGGTCGGTCACCCGGTCCAGCAGCACCAGACGCGGCGCGCCGGGCCCGTCGCCGAGCGCCACATCGGCGAGGCTTCCCCAATCGAGCGGCCGCACCTCGAGCGCCGCGCCCTGATGCACCGAGCCGGGATCGAGCGGCGCGGCAAAGCGGCGCGGATCGGCGATTTCCGGCTCCATGCCGCTCGTCGCGATGGCCTCTGCCAGCTTGTCGGCGGCGTTGCGCGTCACGATGAGGCGCAGCCGCTCGCGGCGCGGATTTTCCAGCGCATCGCGCACCGCGTGCAGCCCGAAGAGCCAGACGGTCTCGGCGCTTGCGGCCTTTTTCGCCTGTTCCTTGTCGATCACCCAGCGGGGTTTCTTCATCGCGCGCGCCTTTCCTGTCAGGCGCGGGAAATGACATGGGCAGAGACGGTCATGCAAGCGATTTTCCGGTTGACGCCCGCCCGCGCCACTTCTAAACCGCCCGTCACGTGGGCGACAGGCCGCAAGGTGTGGCAGGGGACTGTAACTCCCTCGCGGAGACGCACGCTAGGTTCGATTCCTAGGTCGCCCACCATAACACAATCAGACATTTTGCGGGAAATCAGAGTTAAAGCAATTTCAGAAAAAGTTGATAGACTTTTTCGGTTCGAAATTGCGACAACTCAATCATTTAGAGCGTTTTGGTGTTTCAACGAAAAACCGAAACGCTCTAAAGCGGCAAGGCTTGGAATCGAGCATGCAAGCGTTTTGCAAGCAGATTTTGCGTATAGGTATGCCCTGAATCACAGGCTTGCGGGCCAGAGCATGTTGCTCGAAACTGGGAACCGGTTTTGATCTCCTCGAACATGCGAAATCAATAGGTTAGAGCAGGGCGCGTGAATGCGGATGAACGCGCCCTGCCCTAGACGAACGCGCCCTGCCCTAGATACACTTCCAAATTATTCCATCCTCGGCCACTCGCGATTCCGAGAGAAGCTTTTCGAGATGTGCCATAACATTTCGTTCGGCGGCCATTGCAATAAGCGGATCGGACTTCTTGTAAACCGAAGCGGCAATGTTCTTGACGGTATCCGGGGTGTTCCTCAGGTGCTCGAGGATCTCCGCTTCCCGACGCATCCGGTTGGCGAGCAGCCGTTCGGCATAGGGTTGCGGATCCCGGAGAACCGGACCGTGACCGGGAAGACAGATCTTGTCGTCACGCTCGATCAGCCGCTGAAGCTGGGCGCAGTAATCGTGCATGTTGCCGTCTGGCGGGCTCACGATCGAGCTGTTCCAACTCATTATATGGTCGCCGGTAAATAGAATCCCGCCCTGACGCGCAAAGCAGAGGTGATCGCTCGCATGGCCCGGTGTGTGCAGGACAGTAAGATCACCGATTACATCTCCGTCCTCCAGGAACCCGTCAGGTTGAAACGCGTCGTCCGGAAATACCCGCGAGACATAAACGGGCAGACCTGTCTTTTCGCGCAATACCGGGGCCGCGCCGAAGTGATCGGAATGGTGATGGGTGACGAGAATCCCGGCTGGGTTGGCTCCCAGATTCTCGATAATCGCGTCGAGATGATGGCTGTCTTCTACAGGACCGGGGTCGATGACGAACCGACCCTCGGGTGTATCGACGATATAGGTATTCGTGCCATAATAGGTCATCTTTCCGGGATTGTTCGCGACAATCCTCTGGATGCCCTCGGAGACCGGTATGCATTGCGCGCGGGGAGGTTCCGGCTCTGTGAAAAACATGCTGCTCTTTGTCATTGACTATCACCACTTTTTGACAGCGACCGATCCGCTGCCTGCCGAAAAGACATCGCCCCTGTCGCAGCAAGATTTGGAACAAGTTCCGCTGAACGGAGACGTATCCGACGAAACGAGAAGATATCTTTTTCCGCTTTTGGATTTCGCATCGATCTGATCACCTCAAGACAGGATCCCGTGCCGGTCAAGCCCGCAACTCGGAAATGGAAGCCAAGCGCCCGGTCGTCACATGGCGCAGCGATTGTGGAAACGTGCGAACAGCACCACTGCGATAGCCGCCTTCGCAAGGTCTCCGAGCAGGAACGGAAAAAGCCCCGCGCTCAGCAATTCCGGGCCATACCCGACAAAACCACCCAGCCACAGGAGCCCGGCACCATACATGAGTATCGACCCGAGACAGACAGCGACAGTGGCTCTCACTACTGGCTGAACCCCGCCCAGATTCTGAACCACCCAGCCTGCCGCGACCGCTGCGAGCGCGAACCCGATCAGGAAACCGCCGGTAGGGCCCATGATATAGGCCAGTCCTGCCGGTGCGGGCGGCGCGCCCGCGAAAACCGGAAGGCCAAGCAGGCCTTCCAGAAGGTAAGCAGCGACGACAAGGCCGCTGCGTATTGGCCCCAGAAACAGCCCGAGGCTCAGAACCACCAGCGTCTGGGTCGACATCGGGACCGGGTAGAAAGGCACCGCGACTTTAGCCGAGAGTGTCAGAAGAAACGTGCCGATGAGTATTATAGAGACCTCTCGGAGCAATCTTGCGACTGGCCGGCGTTGGGTGGTTTCCATATTCATGTCGTTGGTCCTCGTGTCAGCAGATTGTCGACCTTCCTGGAGTGCTGGCTCACATGCGCTTGGCAACTTCTTCCAGCATGACCTCGCTCGCCCCGCCACCAATGGCCTGCACGCGGGCATCGCGCGACATGCGCTCCACGGGCGTCTCGCGCATATAGCCCATGCCGCCGTGGAACTGCACACAATCGTAGAGCACAGAGTTCACCAACTCGCCGCAATAGGCCTTGACCATCGAGACCTCTTTCACGCAGTCGCGGCCTGCGGCGTCCAGCCTGGCCGCATGATAGACAAGCTGGCGGCCGGCCTCGATCCGGGTCTGACAGTCGGCCAGCCGCTGGCGGATGGCTTGCTTGTCCCAGAGCACACCGCCGAAAGCCTTGCGCTGCCTGACGTAATCCACCGTCATGTCAAGCGCAGTTTGTGCTTCGGCGCAGGCCATCGCGCCCAGAACGATGCGTTCGTTCTGGAAATTCTTCATCACCGAATAAAAGCCCCTGTTGACCTCGCCCAGCACGTTTTCGGCCGGAACGCGGACATCCTCAAAGATCAACTCGGCCGTGTCCGAACACAGCCAGCCGGTCTTGTTGAGCGCGCGTCCGACCGAGAAACCCGGCGTGCCCTTTTCGACCACGAACATGGTGATCCCGCGCGAGCCCTTGGCATCGGGGTCGGTCTTGGCTCCGACAAAGTAGATATCGCCGTGCACGCCGTTGGTGATGAACATCTTGGTGCCGTTCAGCACCCAATCGGACCCGTCCTGCACCGCGCGGGTGCGCATGCCGGCCACGTCCGAACCGGCACCGGGTTCGGTCACCGCGACGGCTGCAATCTTTTCGCCCGAGGTGATCGAAGGCATCCAGCGGGCCTTTTGTTCCGGGGTGCCGGCGTTTTCAAGATGCGGCGAGGCCATGTCGGTATGCACCAGCACCGTGGCGGAAAACCCGCCGAAAGTCGAACGCCCGACCTCTTCGGCCAGAACCACGCTCGACATCACATCCAGCCCGGCACCGCCGTATTGCTGGTCATAGCGCATACCCAACACGCCCAGATCGCCCATCCGGCGCAGCACGTCGCGGGGCACCATGCCGGTGTCTTCCCAGGCGTCGGCCTTGGCCGTCACTTCGGATTCGATGAACCGGCGCAACTGCGCGCGGATCATCTCGAGATCTTCGTTGAAGGGGCCATTGGCCGCGGCGATGGCGTCTTGTTTGGTCATGTTTTTTCCTCCGGGTCGAGCTTGACGAGTGGGGCGCGTCCGGCGACGGTATCGCCTGGCGCACAATAAATTTCGGTCACCACGCCCGCGACCGGCGCGGGCAGGCTTTGCAGCAGTTTCATGGCCTCGAGCACCACGAGCGTGTCACCGGCGGCGACGCGGTCGCCGGGCGCGACGCGCACCTCGGCAACGGCCCCCGGCATCGGAGCCGTCAGCAGATCAGCGCCGCTTGCACCGAGGCTGCTGCGGGCAAGGTGTTGATCTTCCAGAGTGCGCAGCTCCGTCGTGGTCATTCCCGCAGGGGTTTGAAGATGCACGCGCCAGTGATCGCGGACGCGTTCGAGATGGGCGATGCGCGTGAAGGGAACCCCGTCGATGCGCCCGCTCAAGCGATCGGCGGTCAGGGCGATGGCCTCGGTTGTGATGCTCTGGCCATCCGGCAGCACGGCGGCAAGCGCTTCCGGGGGGTTGGATATGCGGATCGGCTCTTCCCCGGATGAGGTCCAATAGGACGCAGCACCAGGCCGTCCCGCAGGGGCCGTGAGCCGCCATGATCCGAGGCTTTCCCACGGCGACCCGCCCGCCGGGGCGAGACGCAAATGCAGTGCCATGGCGGCGAGTCCCGTGTCTCGGGCATCGGGTGCGGGTTGCGTCCAGCCATCCGGGAACAGGTCGACAAGTCCCGAGGTGTGATGCCGAAACGCTTGAAATTCTGGATGGCTGAGAAGCGCGCGCTGATAGGACAGGTTCAGGCCGACGCCGCCAACGGCGAAGGCATCAATCGCGGCGATGGCCTGCCGGATCGCCCCGGCCCGGTCCGGCGCATGGACGATCAGCTTGGCCAGCATGGAATCGTAGTGGTGGCCGACAACCGACCCTTCAAAGACTCCGCTGTCCAGACGCACGCCCGCGGGTGGTGCCCAAAGGGTGATCCGGCCTGTTTCGGGGCGGAAATTCTCGGCCGGGTTCTCGGCGGCGATGCGCACCTCGATGGCGTGGCCGTCAAACTGCACATCGGATTGCGTCAGCGTCAATGCCTCGCCCCGCGCGATGCGCAACTGCCATTCGACCAGATCAATGCCGGTGATGGCCTCGGTCACGGGATGCTCGACCTGCAGGCGGGTGTTCATTTCCAGAAAGTAGTATTCGCCCCGCGCAGGGTCATAAAGGTATTCCACCGTTCCCGCCGAGCGATAGCCGATGGATTGCGCCAGCCGCACCGCCGCCGCGCGCATGTCATCGCGCACCGCTTTGGGCAGACCGGCGGCGGGGGCCTCTTCGATCAGCTTTTGGTGATTGCGTTGAAGCGAGCAGTCGCGGTCGCCCAGATGCAGCACGGTGCCGTGGCCGTCGCCCAGCACCTGCACCTCAATGTGGCGGGCGCGGGGCGCATAGCGTTCGAGGAACACCGCCGCATCGCCAAAGGCCCCCATCGCCTCGGACCGGGCAGAGGCGATGGCCTCGGGGGCCTCTGCCAGATCAGTGACAAGGCGCATCCCGCGCCCGCCTCCCCCCGCACTGGCCTTGACCAGAAACGGCGTGCCAAGCGCCCGCGCCTCTTCGAGCAATCGCGCATCGGATTGGTCCGCGCCGCGATAACCGGGCAGCACAGGCACGCCTGCCTCCTCGGCGGCGGCCTTGGCCTCGATTTTCGATCCCATCTTCGCGATCGCGTCTGCCTCTGGACCTATGAACACAAGGCCAGCCGATTCGACCGCAGCGGCAAAACCTGCGTTTTCGGACAGAAAACCATAGCCGGGATGCACCGCGCCCGCACCGGTTGCGCGGGCGGCGTCCAGAAGGGCACCGACGTTGAGATAGCTGTCCGAGGGTGCCGCCCCGCCGATGCAGACGGCGTGATCGGCCTCGGCCACGAAAGGCGCATCGCAGTCGGCCTCGGAAAAGACCGCCACCGTTTCCAGCCCCAGCTTGCGGCAGCCGCGCTGGATTCGCCGTGCGATCTCGCCCCTGTTGGCGATCAGGACGCGGGTGAAGCTCATTTTACCCGCCATGACGGCGTGCTTTTTTCAAGGAAGCTGTTGATGCCCTCGATGCCTTCCTCGGTTTCCCAGGCGTCGGCCAGACGGTCGGCAGTGTAGATCATGTTGGTCTCAAGATCGTGGGACGCGACATAGGCGATCAGCGCCTTGGTGTCGGCAACAGCGCCCGGCGCGGCCTGCAGGTGATCGCGCACGACGCGCTCAACGGCCGCGTCCAGCTCATCGGCGGAAACGACCTCGGTCAAAAGACCGATCCGTTCGGCGCGCGTGCAGTCGAACAAAGCCCCCGACAGCATGGTTTCGCGCGAATGCACCTTGCCGATGCGGGCCACGACATAGGGCGAGATATTGGCGGGCAGAAGGCCCAGCTTCACCTCGGTCAGGCCAAAGCGCGACCCTTCGGCGCCAATCGTGTAGTCGCAGACCGAAATCATGCCGACGCCGCCGCCATAGGCTGGCCCGTTGATCCGCCCGATCAGCGGTTTGGGAAGCGTGTCAAGGCGGCGCAGCAGATGCGCAAGCGTGGCGCTTTGCTCGACCCGCTCGGCGCGGGATTTGTCGATGTTCGACGAGAACCAGTTGAAATCCCCCCCGGCGCAGAAGCTCTTTCCGGTGCCGGTCAGAACCACGATGCGCACCTTGTCGTCTTCGGCCAGTTTTTCAGCGGCGTCCGTCAACTCGGCGATCAAACGGCCGTTCAGGGAATTGTGTTTGTCCGGCCGGTTCAGGGTAACGGTGGCGGCACCGCGCGCATCGGTCTCAAGCAGGATGGTTTCGTAGGTCGTCGTCATGGGATTGGCCTCACATTCTGAATACGGGCGTGTGGCGCCCTGCTTCGGGCACCGAACAGACGATGGCCAGACACAGCCCAAGGATATCACGGGTTTGTCCCGGCTCGATCAACCCGTCATCCCAGAGCCGCGAGGTGGCGTAATAGGGATCGGACTGTTCGCCATATTGGGCTCGCACCCGCGCCTCGATCTGCGCCATGTCGGCTTGCATCTTTTCAGGTTCGCCGCCCTTTTGGCGGCGCAGTTCGAGCATCACGTTGGTGGCGATATCGGCGGACATGGTGGCCAGTTCCGCAGTTGGCCATGCAAACAGGAAATTTGGCGCGAAGCCGCGCCCGCACATGCCGTAATTGCCCGCACCGTAAGAGCCGCCCAGAAGGACCGACAGGCGCGGCACCTTGGCTACCGACATCGCATAGACCAGCTTGGCGCTGTCCTTGGCGATGCCGCCCCGTTCGGCCTCTGTTCCGACCATGAAGCCCGATATGTTGTGCAGGAACAAAAGCGGGATGTTCCTCTGATCGCACATCGAGACGAACTGCGCCCCCTTCAACGAGCTGTCGGAAAGAAGCGCACCGTTGTTGGCCAGGACACCCACGCGATAGCCATGGATGCGCGCGGTGCCGCAGACCAGCGTTTCGCCCCAGCCGGGCTTGAATTCGCGGAATTCGCCCGCGTCGATCATGCGCAGCAGAACCTCGCGCATATCATAGGGTTCCTTGCGGTCGGCGCTGATGACACCGAGCAATTCGGACGGGTCATGTGCGGGCGCTTCGGGGGCCGCATCGGGCCGCATCGGGCGCGATTGACCAAGCTCGGCCACGATGTCGCGCATCAGCGCAAGCGCATGGTATTCGTCCTCGGCCAGGTGGTCGCATACACCGGAGACGCGCGCGTGCATTTCGGCACCGCCCAGCGTTTCGCCATCGACCTCTTCGTTGATCGCCACCTTGACGATCGACGGCCCGCCCAGATGGATGCGCGCGTTGCCCCGCACCATGATGACCTCATCCGACAGCGCAGGAATATAGGCCCCGCCCGCCGTGCAGCCGCCGAACACGGCAGAGATCTGCGGCAAGCCGCTGGCCGACATGTTGGTCTGACGATAGAAGGAATTTCCGAAATGGCGGGCATCGGGAAAGACCCGGTCCTGTTCCGGCAAGTAGGCCCCGCCGCAATCCACCAGATAGAGGCAGGGCAACCGGTTTTCCGCCGCGATTTCCTGGGCGCGGATGTGTTTCTGCACTGTCTCGTGATAGAAGGAGCCGCCCTTCACGGTGGCATCGTTGGCGATCACCATACAGGGCAGCCCATGCACGATGCCGATGCCGGTGACGATCCCGGCGCCGGGAACCTCGCCACCGTATTGGCCATAGGCGGCCAGCGAGGACAGTTCCAGAAACGCGGTGCCGGGGTCCACCAGCAGGTCGATCCGGTCGCGCACCAGAAGCTTGCCGCGCTTGCGGTGACGCTCGACCATGTCGGGGCGTCCACCCGAGGTGGCCCCGGCAATCCGCGCGCGCAATGTCTCGACGCGTTCGCTTTGCACTGCGTGGTTGCGTGCGTAGGTTTCGGAGGCGGTCAGTACTGTTGTTTCGAGACGCGCCATGGGTCGGATATCCTGTTACAGTTCGGGCAACCGTCATGCGGTTGCCCGGAAATCCCAATCGCCAGTCAAGCCCCGAACACGCGGCCAAGTCGGCCGGTGCTAGATCACGAAGCCGCCGCCGCAGATGATATGCTGGCCCGAGATGAAGTTCGATTCCGGCACACAGAAGAGATAGACGGCGCCGGCGGCCTCTTCCGGGGTGCCGACCCGGCCAAGCGGGATCATCCGTTCCATCTGGGATAGAAGATCGGGGTTCACGCCGACCTTGATCTCTTTTTCCCCGACCTTGATCGTGCTGTCGCCGTCCGCGCTGCCCTCGGTCAGGCGGGTGCGGATCGGGCCGAAAGCCACGGCATTGACGTTGACCTTGTAGCGGCCCCATTCCTTGGCCATCGTCCGGGTGACCCCCAGGATGCCGGCCTTGGCGGCCGAGTAGTTGATCTGGCCGGCATTGCCGCCGGTGCCCGCGATGGACGAGATGTTGACAACCTTGCGGAACACCTCTTGTCCGGCGGCGGCCTCTTCCTTGACCTTGGCGCTGATCACCGGCTGGGCGGCGCGAAGGATCCTGAAGGGGGCGGTCAGGTGAACGTCGATGATCGCCCGCCATTGTTCGTCAGTCATCTTCTGAATGACGCTGTCCCAGGTGTAGCCGGCGTTGTTCACGATGATGTCCAGACCGCCGAAACTGTCGACCCCGGTCTTGATGAACCGCTCGGCAAAGCCGTCTTCGGTCACGCTGCCGGCGCAGACCACCGCTTCGCCGCCGGCGGCACGGATGGCCTCTGCTGTTTCATTGGCCGGGTCGGCATCCAGATCGTTGACTACCAGCCGCGCCCCTTCAGAGGCCAGTTTGAGCGCGATCTCGCGTCCGATGCCCCGGCCGGAGCCGGAGACCAGCGCCACGCGCCCGTCGAGTTTGTTAGTCATGGTCTATCCTTCCGAATGGCGCTGTCAGACTTTTTCGTAAAGCGTGGCCACACAGGCCCCGCCGAGGCCCAGGTTATGCTGAAGCGCGAGGCGCGCCCCATCGACCTGGCGCGCATCGGCCTGGCCGCGCAACTGCTGGACAAGCTCGGTGCATTGCGCCAGCCCGGTCGCGCCAAGCGGGTGCCCCTTCGACAGAAGACCGCCCGAAGGGTTGGTCACATACTTGCCGCCATAGGTATTGTCGCCGTCATCGACGAATTTCGCCGCCTCGCCGCGCGCGCACAGGCCAAGCGCTTCGTAGGTGATCAGCTCGTTATGGGCAAAGCAGTCGTGCAGTTCGACCACGTCCACATCCTCCGGGCCGATGCCCGCCGCCTCGTAAACCTGATCGGCGGCGCGCTTGGCCATCGAGAATCCGACCACCTCGCGCATGTCATGGGCGTTGAAGGTCTCGGGCCCGTCCGTTGTCATCGCCTGGGCCGCGATCCGCACCGAGCTGTCAAGCCCATGCTTCTCGGCAAAGGCTTTGGAACAGACGATTGCCGCCGCAGCCCCGCAGGTCGGCGGGCAGGCCATCAGCTTGGTCATGACGCCGGGCCAGACAACCTGCGCGGCCATGACTTCTTCGGGCGTCACTTCCTGCCGGAACAGCGCCACCGGGTTTTTGGCCGCATGGCGGCTGGCCTTGGCGCGGATTTTCGCGAAGGTCTCCATCGGTGTGCCGAATTCCTCCATATGCGCCTTGCCCGCGCCGCCGAAATACCGAAGCGCCAGCGGAATATCCGAGTTGCCGACCAGATTGTCGGTTTCTTCGTCAAAGGCCGCAAACGGGCTGACCCGATCATGAAACATTGCACCGATGGCACCGGGCTGCATCTGTTCGAACCCGAGCGCCAGAACGCATTCTGCCGCGCCGCCTTCGACGGCCTGGCGAGCCAGAAACAAGGCCGACGACCCGGTGGAGCAGTTGTTGTTCACGTTGACAACAGGAATGCCGGTCATGCCGACCTGATACAGCGCCCGCTGGCCGCAGGTGCTGTCGCCGTAGACATACCCCACATAGGCCTGCTGCACCTTGTCATAATCCAGCCCCGCATCGGCCAGCGCAGACCGGGTGGCGGCGGTTGCCATGACATCATAGCTTTCGGATTTTCCCGGCTTCTGGAACGGAACCATCCCGACGCCGACGACATAAGCCTTGTCTTTCATCTTTCTCTCTCCCGCTTCAGTCAACGTGCCATGAGTCGAGCGCCAGCACATTTTCTACCAATTGTTAGATTTTATACCCCGCAAGAAGGTTCTGTCAACCGCGTCACGCGGTCGAGATGCTTGCCGAATTTTCTAACATATGTTTGAATAACCTTGCCGCGCCCTCTGAAACGGCAACACATTTCGGGCCTTCAGGTCCGCACTTACGAAAGGAAAACAATGTGGCCTATTGCTATGAATTCAAAGGCTTCGTTCCCGTTGTTCCCGAGGGGACATTCGTTCACCCTCAGGCTGTGCTGATCGGAAACGTCATACTCGGCCAAGGGTGCTATATCGGACCCGGCGCAAGCCTGCGGGGCGATTTCGGCAGGATCGTCATCGGCGACGGGGCCAATGTTCAGGACAATTGCATCATCCATTCCTTCCCCGGCCGCGATGCGGTTGTCGAAACCGACGGTCATATCGGTCACGGCGCGATTCTGCATGGGTGCACCGTTGGCCGGAATGCTCTGGTCGGGATGAATGCCGTCATCATGGACGGCGTCGAACTGGGCGCGGAATCGATCGTCGGCGCACAGGCGTTTATTCGGGGCGAAACGGTGATCCCGCCGCGTTCGATGGTGGTCGGAGCGCCGGCAAAGGTGATCCGCCAGGTCAGCGACACGGAAATCGCATGGAAGACCCGCGGGACGGCCGAATATCAGCAACTGGCGCGCGACTGTCTGGCCGGGTTGAGACCCGTAGCCCCCCTCAAGGCGGTCGAGGCCGACCGGCCCGAGATGGCGGCCTCTGATGTGGTGTCCATTCAGGAGGCGCGGCAGCAGGCGACCTGATGCGCCGGACCCGAGCGCGGCCAGATCATGAACGCCGCGCCGGATCCCAAACCGTCACAGCCGGAATATCCCATAATGCGGATCGTCGATCGGCGCGTTCAGAGAGGCCGAGATCGACATTCCAAGCGCATTGCGCGTATCCACAGGGTCGAGAATGCCATCGTCCCAAAGCTCCGATGTCGAGGTATAGGCTTCGACATCGCGGCGATATTTCTCGAGCACCGGCTGGCGAATTGCTTCGATTTCCTCTGTGGTCAACTCCTTGCCTTCGCGTTCGAGCTGCCGGATCTTGACATCGGCCATCGTGTTGGCGGCCTGATCCGCGCCCATCACCCCGATTTCGGCCTGCGGCCACATGAACAGCGTGCGCGCATCCCACGCCCGGCCGCACATGCCGTAATTGCCCGCCCCGTAAGAGGCATTGGCGATCACGGTGAATTTCGGCACGACAGAGCCGCCCTGCGCCATCAGCATCTTGGCACCGTCCTTGGCGATACCGCGTTCCTCGTATTCCCGGCCCACCATGTAGCCGGTGATGTTCTGGAAAAAGACCAGAGGCGTGCGGTTCTGGTTGCACAATTGCATGAAATGCGCGGCCTTGAGCGAACTGTCATTGAACAGCACCCCGTTGTTGGCCAGAATCCCCACCTTGTAGCCCCAGATATGGGCAAAGCCGCAGACGATCGTGGTGCCGTAATCGGGCTGATATTCGTGAAAACGCGAGCCATCCACGATCCGGGCCAGAACTTCGCGCATGTCGAACTGGGTTTTCCGGTCCTTGGGGATGATCCCGTAGAGCTCCTTGGGATCGTAGTAGGGCTCTTCAACGGCGGCGGTTTCGATGATCGTTTTCGGCGTGCGCTTCCACTGGCTGACAATCTCGCGCGCCAGTGAAAAGGCGTGCTCTTCGGTGGCGGCGCGATAGTCTCCGGTGCCAGAGACCGAGGTGTGCATGACCGCCCCGCCCAGTTCCTGAACGCCGACCTCTTCGCCGGTGGCGGCCTTGACGAGCGGCGGGCCGCCAAGGAAAATCGCCCCGGTGCCCTCGATGATGATGTTGTAATCGCTCAGCGTCGGCACATAGGCACCGCCCGCCGTGCAGTGCCCGCCGACCACCGCAATCTGCGGGATATTGGCCTGGCTCAGCTTGACCTGATTGCGAAAAACGCGCCCGCCCAGGTAACGGTCGGGAAAGACACCGTGCTGCAACGGCAGGAAACCACCGGCGCTGTCGCAGATATGGATGACCGGCAGGCGGTTTTCCAGCGCGACATCCAGAAGCCGCACGATCTTTTTCACGGTATGGGGATACCAGGCTCCGCCCTTGACGCTGGCATCATTGGCATGAATGGCAACCTCGCGGCCCTGCACGATACCGATGCCCGTCACCACCGCGGCACCGGGGACCGCGCCGTCATATTCGCGGCAGGCGGCGAGGGTCGAGAATTCGAGGAACGGCGTGCCGGGATCGAGCAGCAGCTTCAGCCGCTCGCGCACCCCCAGCTTGTTCTGCCGGGACAGCCGGTCGATGTCGCGTTGCGGGCGTTCGAAACGTGTCGCGTGCTGGCGCGCGTGAAACTCTTTCAGCCGCTCGGACATGGCCGCATGATTGGCCTTGAAGTCGGGCGAATTGGTGTCGATCTGGCTTTCGATCCGGCGCATGGTCACTCCTCCTGCGGAGCCAGCAGGGCGAGCGTGGCCTTGAGCCCGAAACTGTCACCCGTGGCAAATGGCATTTCGGCCACCACGCCGTCGCGCGGCGCGATCAGGCTGGTTTCAAGCTTCATGCTTTCAATGACAAGCAAGAGCTGGCCTTCCTTGACGTGATCGCCCGGCTTGGCCTTCACCGAGACGACCACGCCGGGCATCGGCGCGACAATGCGATCATCGGCGGTGCCGCTATCGCGTCCGGCCAGACGCTCGGCGGGATCGACCCGCCCGACGGCATAGGTCCGGCCATTCATATGCACGAAAGTCGCGTCAGGCCCAACCGCCAGCCGCACGTCCTGCACGCGCCCCCGCGCCCGCAGCACATAGCCACCCGGCACCCCGGCGGGGTCCAATCGGCAGGGAATTTCGCCGTCGGGAGTGTTCAGCAAAAAGCGGCTGCCGTCATGGGAGAGCCAGCATTCGGTTTCCGTGCCGTCGATCTGGAATATCCGCCGCATCAGTTTCTCCACCCGCCCATTTTTCGGTGCATCTCGGGTATCTGCAAGACGTCGGCCACCAGCCGTTCGTCCGACAGGGCCGCGACCGCCATCAGCAGGTCGGACACATCCTCGCCCGGCGCGGTCAGCACCTCGGCCTGCTCGGCCAGAAACCCGGTCGAGACATCGCCCGAAGCAAAATCGGGATGGGCCAGGATCGCATCGAGATAACCGGTGTTGGTTGTCACCCCGAGCACCACATAATTCTGCACCGCACGGCGCGCGCGGGCGATGGCCTCCGCCCGATCCGGCCCATGCACGATCAGCTTGGACAGCATCGGGTCGAAATCGGTGGTGACCTTGCCGCCGTCCAGAATGCCGCTGTCCACGCGGACGCCTTCGCCGCGCGGTTCGTCGAGCAGCAGGATATCCCCGATCGCGGGGCGGAAATCGTGGGTGGCGTCCTCGGCGCAGATGCGCAATTCGATCGAATGGCCGTTTTGGGCGATGTCGGCCTGCGTGGCGCTCAGCCCCTCGCCCGCCGCGATGCGAAGCTGTTCGGCCACCAGATCAAAGCCCGTCACCATTTCGGTCACCGGATGTTCGACCTGAAGGCGGGTGTTCATTTCCAGAAAATAGAATGAGCCGTCGCGGGCATAGATGAACTCGACCGTGCCGGCACCGCGATAGTTGACGGCGCGCGCAATCCCGGCGGCGGTTTCGCAGATCTCGTTGCGTTGTTCGGCGCTCAGCGCCGGTGACGGCGTTTCCTCGATGATCTTCTGGAACCGGCGCTGGATCGAGCATTCGCGTTCCCAGAAATGCACGACATTACCCTGCCCGTCGCCCATGACCTGCACCTCGATATGGCGCGGACGCTCGATATAGCGTTCGACAAACAGCCGCCCGTCACCGAAATACCGCTCGCCTTCGCGGCGCGCGGTCTCGATCTCGCTTTCCAACGTGCTGTCTTCGCGCACGATGCGCATCCCCTTGCCCCCGCCGCCCGCCGAGGGCTTGATCAGCAGCGGATAGCCCACAGCGCGCGCGCGTTCGACAAAGGTCGCCGGATCATCATCCTCGATGGCCGAGGGCGCCACAAGAAAGCCGCGCTCCTCGACAAAGGCGCGGGCGCGGATCTTGTCGCCCATGAGGTCGATAACCCCGGATGTGGGGCCCACGAATGTGATGCCCGCCTGTTCCAGTGCGGCCACAAAGGCGGCATTCTCCGACAGAAAGCCATAGCCCGGATGCACCGCGTCCGCGCCGATCCGTTGCGCCGCCCCGACAATCTGCGCAATGTCGAGATAGGCGGCCACGGGCGTCGACCCTTCGATCGTCACGACCTCGTCGGCAATCAGATGAGCCGGACCTTCCTGCTCGGAGCTGTGCCGCAAGACGGCGGTCTTGATGCCCTTCACACGGGCGGTGCGCAGAACACGGGCCGCGATCTCGCCCCGGTTGGCGACCAGCAGTTTGGAAATACCCATCCCCCTTCCTTTCATACGCTCTCGGCGGGGTGCAACCCGTCTCTTGCCGCCAGGTCGGGCGGCACGGGAATTTCGATATCGAGCAGCATCTGGGCGAATCCCTTGCCTTGGGGGTCGATGCGGACCGAGGCGATGCCGCCGCCGCCGAGAGACTCGTGGAGCAGGAAATTCAGCGCATGGCTTCCGGGCAGGTCGAAGCGTTCGACCGGGCCGTCGCACAAATGGGCGAAATAGGTCTTTACCGTCTGCTCGGTCAGGGCGGATCGGATATAGGGCAGATATTCGGGCTTGCGGGCCATGATACCGATATTGGCAATGTCGCCCTTGTCGCCCGAGCGCCCCCAGGCCAGATCGACCAGCCGCACCTTCACGGCACCGGGCCCGGCATCGCGGCTTTCGGCCGGCGGTGCGGCGGGCGGATCAAGCCGCACAGGCGTGGTGGCCACGGTGACGGGCACGTCCTTGCCGTCGACCTCAACCGCAACGGGGGTATCGGCCTTGTCTTGCAAGAAGGAGAACAGCCGCACCACCGGCTGCACCTTGGGCCGTCCCGCGTAGAACCCGGTCAGACCCTGCGCGGTGGAAATCGCCATCGGCGCGATTTCGCCGGCAAAGATGTTCAGCGCGCTGCGATCCTCATGCACCGCGCCGATCTTGAGAACCACTTCGCGCGTCCGGGCGCGGGCGTTGGCCCCATAGGCGGCCTCGGCCCCCAGAACCTCGACGCTGACCTGCCGGAAATCGCCCAGGTTCCTGTCGCGGAAAATCCGGCGGCAGCGGGTCAGGATCGCCTCGGCGACACGCTCGGCCTTGGCCGGGGCGTCGATGGCGGCCAGCGTCAGCGTGGTCACCGCGCGCCAGCCATCGGCATGGGTCGCCGACACCTTGTAGCTGCCGGTGCGCCCCAGCCCCCTGCCCCCCGTGACCAGCACCCGGTCCGGGCCGACCTGCTCCAGCGTGACACCGGACCAGTCGCAGATCACGTCCGGCAGCAGATAGGCCCGCGGATCGCCGATTTCATACAGCATCTGCTCGCCGACCGATCCCGGCACGACCAGCCCGCCGGTATCCGGGGTCTTGGTCATGACAAAACTGCCGTCTGGCGACACTTCGACGATGGGCATCCCCATGTCGTCCCAGCCCGAAACGTCCTGCCAGTCGGTGAAATTGCCCCCCGTCCCTTGCGGGCCGCATTCGATCAGGTGGCCCGCAAGCGATCCCTGGCTGAGCTTGTCCCAGTCGTCATCGCTCCAGCCATATTCATGCATGAGCGGCCCGAGCGCGACCGCGCTGTCCGCGCAGCGCCCGGTGATCACGATCTCGGCACCGCCGTCCAGCGCCGTGGCGATGGGGCGCGCACCCAGATAGGCATTCATGCTCCAGATATCATCGGGAAAATCCGCGCCAGAGAACATTTCGGTCACGCCGCGGCCGCGGATCTCGTCCGCGCGCTCCAGCAGGTCGTCGCCCAGCACGACACCGATGGACAGATCGATCCCGGCCTCCGCAGCAGCCCTGGCGAGCGCATCGCGGCAGCCGCGCGGGTTCACCCCGCCGGCATTGGCCACCACCTTGATCCCCCTGGCCTTGATCTCGGGCAGCCACGGCACCAGCGCCTTGACGAAATCCGGCGCAAAGCCCGCCTCGGGTGTCCTGGCGCGCGCGCGGGCCATCAGCGACATCGTCACCTCGGCCAGATAATCGAACACCAGATAGTCGATATCGCCCTTGGACACCAACTGCCCGATGGCCTCGGGCGTGTCGCCCCAAAAGCCGGACGCGCACCCGATGCGCAGTTTTCGATCCGTCATGTCCCCCCCTTATCTGCCCGTCCATTCCGGCGCGCAGCTTGCATCACGCATCGCCGCCTTTCGGCCCGAAAAGCCGCAAGCAACGCTCACATCCGCAGATCCCTCCCACGCAAGCATTCTTGAGAACGCTTGCGAAATCCGCAGTCCTCCCCGAGGCAATCAACAACGTCAAATCGCGAAAAGCGCGTCTTGCAAAAATTTCTAACATATGTTTGATTTTGGTCAACCGACAAGTCTGACATTCCGCTCGGGAGGAAACCATGAACGGTCAAGACAGTGCAGCGATGGCCGATCTGCAGGCCATCAAGGCAAACTATTCGCTGACCGATGAGCAGCGCCAGATCGTCGATCACGTGGATCGCGTGTCGCGCGAGGTGTTGCATCCGCTTCAGGCGCGCATGGACGAGGAGGAATGGTGGCCCGAGGATCTGTTCAAGCAGATGGGCGAGCTGGGTCTGCTGGGGATCACCGCGCCCGAGGAGCTGGGCGGTTCGGGCCAGAACGAATTCACCCAGGCGCTGGTATCCGAAGTGATCTCGAAGTGGAACCCGGCGGTGGGTCTGTCGCATGGGGCGCACGACAACCTTTGCCTGAACAACCTGCTGCGCAACGGCTCCGACGAACAGGTAAGGAAATATGTGCCGGGCCTGTGTTCCGGCGATCTGGTCGGCGCATTGGGGTTGACAGAGCCCGGCGCGGGCTCGGATGCGCTTGGCTCCATGGCGACCACTGCCCGCCGCGACGGCGACGATTACGTCATTAACGGATCGAAGATCTACATCACCAACGGCCCGATCGCAGATGTGATCCTGCTCTATGCCAAGACCGACAAATCCAAAGGTGCCAAGGGCATTTCGGCCTTTGTCGTTGAAACCGACAACCCCGGTTTCAAAGTGGCGCAGAAGCTCGACAAAATGGGCTTTCGCGGCTCGCCCACTGGCGAGTTGGTGTTCGAGGACTGCCGGGTGCCGGCCTCTGCCATGCTTGGTGCCGAAAACAGCGGCGTGTCGGTGGTGATGAGCGGGCTTGACCTGGAACGCGCCATGGTCGCCTCGCTCTGCGTGGGCATGGCCGAGCGCGCGCTGGAACTGGCGCTGGAATATGCCAGGATACGCGAACAATTCGGCAAACCGATCGCAAGTTTCCAGATGGTGCAATCGAAACTGGCCGAGATCTATACCGAAGTCGAAACCGCCCGCGCCTTCGGCTATCGCGCGCTGGCCGCCTGTGTCGGCTTGCCCAAGGGTGCCGGAGGGCGCGGCGAGATCCACAAGCTGACGGCAGCGGCCTGTCTTTATGCGGGCGAGGCCTTCAACAAGGCGGTGACCGAGGCGTGCCACATCCACGGCGGCTCGGGCTACATGCAGGACACCGAAATCAACCGGTTGTTCCGCGCCAACAAGCTCTTGGAGATCGGCGCGGGCACCAGCGAGGTGCGCAAGATCATCATCGCCGAAGAACTGCTGCGCGCCTGAGGAGGGACGTGACCATGACCAAGCAACTGCGCAACGCCATCAACCTTCCGACACATTTCATGACCGACGAACAGCAGGCGCTGGCCGATCAGGCCGGCAAGTTCTTCATGTCCGAGTTCCATCACCTGAACGCGGAGATGGACGACACCGACGACCTGCCGCCCTCGGTCTTTCCCAAGCTGGGCGAGATGGGCTATCTCGGCCTGAACGTGCCGCCGGAATTCGGGGGGGCCGGGCTCGATTTCACCTCGGCCTGCATCATCACCGAACAATTGTCGCGCTCTTCTGCCGCGATCGGGCTGACGCATGTGGCGCATGACAATCTGTGCGTCAACAACATCTATCGCAACGCCAATGACGATCTGCGCCGCAAATACCTGCCCGGCCTGTGCAATGGCACGATGGTGGGGGCCTTAGGTCTGACCGAGCCCGGTGCCGGGTCGGATGCGCTTGGCTCGATGCGGACCACGGCAAAAAAGGATGGCGACGATTATATCCTGAACGGTGCCAAGATCTATATCACCAACGGGCCGATCGCGGACCTCGTGCTGGTCTATGCGAAAACCTCGCCTGAAAAGGGTGCCAAGGGAATTTCCGCCTTCATCGTGGAAACCGACACACCCGGTTTCAAGGTGGCGCAGAAGCTCAACAAGATGGGCTTTCGTGGCTCTCCCACCGGTGAGCTGGTATTCGAGGATTGCCGCGTCCCGGCGAAAAACATGGTCGGCAAGCTGGACGGTGGCGTTGCCGTGACGATGTCCGGGCTTGACCTTGAGCGCGCAATCGTCTGCTTCAACGCGCTCGGCATTGCGCAGCGGGCGCTGGATATCTCCGTCGATTACGCCAGGACGCGCCAGCAATTCGGCAAACCCATTGCCAGTTTCCAGATGGTGCAGGCGATGCTGGCCGACATGTATACCCGGATCGAGGCCGCGCGCAGCCTGTCCCTGCGCACCGCAGCCATGTGCGAGGGCCTCGAAGAAGGCGAAGGCGGGCGCGGCGAGATCCACAAGCTGACGGCGGCGGCGATCTTCAAGGCCGCCGAGGTGACATCATTCGTGCTCGACAAGGCCGTCCAGATTCACGGGGGATCAGGCTATATGCGCGACACCGAAGTGAACCGCCTATACCGGACCGGGCGCGTGCTCGAGGTCGGGGCGGGCACCCAGGAGGTGCGCAAGCTGATCATCTCCGGCGAACTTTTGAAAAACTGAAAGGGGGAGAACATGAGCGAGAAAAGACCATCGCGGTATGCGCCGGATCTGATGGCGGGTCAGGTGGCGCTTGTCACCGGATCGGGTTCGGGAATGGGCCGGGCGACCGCGCTTGAAATGGCCTCTTGCGGGGCCAGGCTGGCCCTGTTCGCGCGCCGCCAGGAGCCGCTGGAAGAAACCGCCGAAATGATCCGCGCGGCGGGCGGCGAGGCTTTCGTCGTGCCCGGCGACACCCGCGACGAAGACAGTATCGAAACCGCGATGAAGCGCATCAAGGACCATTACGGGCAGCTTGACGTTCTGGTGAACAATGCCGGTGGGCAGTATATCGCTGCCGCCCGCGACATCACGAACAAAGGCTTCGAGGCGGTCATCCGCAACAATCTCATCGGGTCATGGCAGATGACCCGCGCCGCTGCCGATCACTTCATGTATGAAAACGGTGGGGCGGTCGTGTTTGTCACCGCCATTTCAGCGCGCACCGCGCTCACCGGCTTTGCCCACACCGTCGCCGCCCGCGCCGGCGTGACCGGCATGATGAAGACATTGGCCGCGGAATGGGGCGAATACGGGATCCGTCTGAACTGCGTCGCGCCGGGAACGATCAAGACCGAGGCGCTTGGCCGTTATCCCATTCCGCCGGAACGGTGGAAAGAGCTGAACCGCTCGGTGCTGAACCGGATGGGCACTGCCGAGGACATCGCCGGCACGATCATATTCCTCGCGTCCAGATTGGGGAGTTTCATCACCGGCGAAGACATTTATGTAGACGGCGGGGAAACCCTGCACATGGGCCATGATGCCCGTGATATGATCCACCCCGAAATGTTTGAAAAACGCGAACGAGGAGACGGAAAAAATGAGTAACCCCCCCGTCCTGCTGGACATATCCGACCGGATCGCCACGGTCACGCTCAACGATCCCGAGCGACGCAACCCGGTCACCGGCAACGACATGATTGCCGCCCTTCTGGACACGTTTGCAAAGGTGCAGGCAGACCCGCAAGTCAGCGTCATGATCCTGACCGGAGCGGACCCGGCCTTTTGCGCCGGCGGCGACATCAAGGAGATGAACAACCCCGACAGCATCTTCCGCAAGGAGCCGCTGGCAGCGGCGCAGTGCTATGTCGATGGCGTGCAGCGTCTGCCGCAGGCGCTTTACAACATGGACATTCCGACGATTGCCGCGGTCAATGGTGCGGCGGTCGGCGCGGGATGCGACCTGACCATGATGTGCGACATGCGCATTGCCTCGGAAAAAGCAAAGTTCGGCGAGGTTTTCCTTAACCTCGGGATCATTCCGGGCGATGCGGGCAGTTGGTTCATGCTGCGCCGTCTGGGTCACCAGAGAGCTGCCGATCTGACTTTCTCGGGGCGCATGATCGACGCCGAAGAGGCGCTGGACATCGGTATGGTGCTGGAAGTCGTGCCCCACGCCAAACTTCTGGACCGCGCCCGCGAACGTGCCGCCGTCATCGCATCGAAACCGCCACGCGCGGTGCGTGTTGCCAAACGCCTGATGCGCAACGCCGAACGGATGGATCTGCCGGATTTCCTGAATTCTGCGGCGGCCTATCAGGCCCTTATGCATCAAACCGAGGACCACCACGAGGCAATTGCTGCGTTCATAGAAAAACGAAAGCCCAACTTCACAGGGCGTTGAAGGAAAGATCGCATGCCTGACATCACCAAACAGAAGATGGAGCAGATCGCGCTGATGTGGAACGCGCGCGGCTCCGGTCTGATTACCCACATGGCGCTTGAGATCGAAGATGTCGCGATCGAAGGCGTTCGGGTCCGGATGCCGTTCAATCCGGACTTCTGCGTCGACAGCGATCAGACCCTGCTTCATGGTGGTATCCTGACGGCCCTTCTGGACAGCGTCTTCGGGCTGGCGAACTTTGTGGCGATCGAGGGCGTCAGCACCATGGCGACTCTTGACCTCAGGGTGGACTATCTGCGCCCGGCACGGTCGCGCGCGGATGTCATCGTGCGCGCGCATTGCTTTCGGCAAACCCGCCATATTGCCTTCAATGCCGGCAGCATCTCATTCGATGGTCATGAAGATGCGGAAATTGCCCGCGGAACCGCCTCGTTCGCACTGACACGCGGGGATATAAGCCTGTTTGAGGCGATGACAAAAGGGAAAGCCTCGTAATGAACTTGCAAACCGTCAATGCCAACGTATCCCGTGTGCCTTTCTTCCGATTTCTCAACTTCGAGGTTCAGAGTCTGGGCGCTCTCCATGCCGTCGCAGAGATGACCTTTGAGCCACGTCACATCGGAAACCCGGTCATGGAGCTTTACCATGGCGGGATAATCGCAAGCTTCATGGAAGCTGCGGCAGCGATCGCGGTCCATCCCGATTTCGCCGACGTCCCGGCCAAGCCGATCAATCTGACCGTGGATTACCTGAGACCTGCCCCGAAGGGACCGCTCTATGCCCGCGCGAACGTGACCCGCAAAGGGAAGCGTATCGCGAGCGTCAGTGTGATTTCCTGGCAGATCAGCGAAGAAAAGCCCGTCGCGGAAGGGCTTTATCACTTCCTTCTGGTGTGATGCGAACCTTGGCCTCGATCACTGAGCCGCTTCATGTTCGGTGTAAACGGCATTCTCCCTGTCGCAAATGCCTTCCAACAAAAGCTTGATGAGCATGCAGGAGAATTCGGGCAGTGAAAGATGCCCGAATTCTTCCGCCCGGTTCGGATCGAACCACTCCACCGTCCAGTTCAGGGCACCCAGCATCACCTGACGCAAGGGGACGATCTTGATGTCCGACCTGATGGCGTTGTCTTCCTGCGCTTCGCGCAGGATTCTATCCCACAATTTGCCATATTCGTGGCGAATTTTTCTGTGCCGCTCTCTGAAGTGGTTGGGCAGCATCCCGTAGCTTCTGATGTTTGCGGACGTGAACTCGCTTGCCTTGAACAGAAAATCCAGATGGGTCCAGATTGCTGTCGCTATCCTGGCATGATGGTCATATGGGGCATGAAATTCTTCGACCGCAGCGGTGACACCCGATAGCAAGTCACGCAGGCCCGCATTCAGAACCTCGTCCACTATCGCCTCTTTGGACTTGAAATGGTAGTAGACGCTGCCCGCCTTCATATCCGCTTCTTCTGCGATCTGTCTGAGCGTGGTCGCCTTGTAACCATTGTCCCTGAGCATGCGCGCTGCGGCCCGCAGGATTTCGGCGCGGGTTTTCTTGGCCTTGCCGATAAAGTCCGGGGCTTTGTCCGGAACCGAGGCGCTCAGCTTCAGGCTTTTGGTATCAACTCGACGGCGCGAGCACATCCCCTCGAGTATCAGCTTGCTCATGCGTTCCGCGAGAACATGCACCGGATACCGATCCACATCATACCATTCCACGGTCCAGTTCATGGCACTCAATACGAACTGGCGGATCGCAGTCACGGAAATATCGCTTCTCAGGTGACCGTTACGCTTTGCGTCTGTCAGAAAACTGCTCCAGACTCCTGCATAGGCGGCACGCAACTCACGGTGTGGGGCACGCGCCTCCTCCGACAGCATCGGATAGTTCCGGATATTGGCCGAGGTGAAATCGCTGTCAGTCAGCAGATAGGTCAGGTGCGTGTCGATCAACAAGGCGAAAGTCTTGCGGAAATCCTCTGGATTTTCCTTTGCCGTCCGAACGATTTCACTAGCCTTATTGTAAAGTTGCCGGACACCAAGATCGAGAACCTCGCTCAGAATCTGGTCTTTGGATTGGAAATGGTAGTAGATGCTTCCGGCTTCGATGCCAGATTCCCGCGCGATGTCGCGCATGGTCGTCGCGTAATAGCTTTCGTACCGGAAAAGGCGGGCGGCGGCAGCAAGAATGCTACCGCGTGTTCTTTCCGACTTGCTCAGATCATCGTCGGTGTGTGTGATGGCACCAGATTGTCTAGCCATATTTCTTGTCGATGCCTCTCAGGAGACAGGCTGTCCATTGCAATAAATCTAACAAATGTTAGAATGCATCAAAGAACGTCTCGAATCAAGTTCTTTGCCAATGTTTTATCGGAAGAGGAGGACCTCCACATGCGAGGATTGAGTGGAAAACGGGTGATCGTCACAGGCGGCGGCAGCGGCATCGGGCGCGCGGTTTGCGAACGCTTCTGCGAAGAAGGTGCCGAGGTTGCGATCTTTGACATGAACGAAGACGGGGCAAAGGAAACCGCTCGGCTCATCACCGAGGCAGGCGGCAAGGCGCAGGCCTTCAAGGTGGACATCACCGATCGCGCCCAGGTCGACAAGGCTGTCGCCGAATTCGAGGCCGGCGGGCCGATCAACGTGCTGGTGAACAACGCCGGCTGGGACGAGATCAAGCCGTTTCTCGATACCGATGCCGCCCTCTGGAAAAAGGTCATTGACATCAACCTTTACGGCCCTCTGAACATGCATCACGCGGTGCTTCCGGGTATGGTCAAGAACGGTAGCGGCCGCGTGGTCAACATCGCCTCCGACGCCGGCCGGGTCGGCTCCTCGGGCGAGGCTGTGTATTCGGCCTGCAAGGGCGGCATCATCTCGTTCACCAAAACCGTGGCGCGGGAGCTGGCGCGTAAAGGCGTTCAATTGAACGCTGTCGCGCCCGGCCCGACCGATACGCCGCTGTTTGCCCAGGTGGCCGAGGGCGAGGCCGGTCAGAAGATCGCCGAGGGCCTCAAGCGGGCCATTCCGATGAAGCGTCTGGCGCAACCGACAGACTACCCTGGCATTATCTGCTTCCTGTCGTCTGATGACGCCGGATTCATCACCGGCCAGGTGATTTCGGTGTCCGGTGGCTTGTCGATGCACGGTTGACCCCTGGCGGCAGCACCTGTCACAAGGTGCTGCCGCCAACCCCGTGTCCAGAGTTATCTCCCCAACTGGCCGCGCCAACAGTGCGGCCCTTTCTGCGTTGAAGAAAGGCGAACATGTTCCAGCCAGACTCTGACATTCAGCGTTCCAGCACGCTTGCCGCTTTTTTGCAGGACTGTGGCACGGAGACATATGAGGATCTTGCCCACCGCGCCAACAGCGACCCAGACTGGTTCTGGGGTCGGATTATCGACCACGCCGGTATAAGGTTCTCTCAGCCCTACACGGTGCTGCGGGATATGTCCGGCGGGCCGCAGTCGATCAAATGGGCCGTCGGCGGCACCCTCAATCTGACAGAGACCTGTCTCGACGCCCGCATTGCCGAGGGTCTAGGCGAGAAAATCGCGATTGATTGGGTTGGCGAAGACGGGAGCCGCCGCCGCTGGACCTATGCTGACCTCACCGCCGAAGCCGCGCGCGTGGCCTCTGCGCTGGCCCGGCGTGGCGTGAAACCCGGCCAGGCGGTTGGTATTTTCATGCCGATGATTCCCGAAATCGGGGCGGCTCTTCTTGGTATTGCGCGGCTCGGTGCCATCGCGGTGCCGCTGTTTTCCGGTTTTTCGTCCCCCGCCATTGTCTCGCGTCTGAAAGATGCCGGGGCGGTGGCAGTGCTGACCGCGGATGCCACTCCCAGACGGGGCAAGCCGGTCTGGATGGAGGCCGCGCTGGCCGAAGCGTTGAACGAGGTGCCCTCGGTTCATACGGTGTTTAGTCTGCGCCGGTTTGGCGGCGCGGTGGCCGATCCGGCCCGTGATCTCGATTGGGCCGAAACCGTGGGCACCGCCAGCCCGGATTTCGCGGCTGTTCCCGTCAAATCCGATGACATCTTCCTGATCGGCTATACCTCGGGCACGACCGGGCGGCCCAAGGGCGTTGTGCATACCCATTTGGGCGTCCAGGCCAAGGCCACGGCCGATTTCCTGCTGTGTCTCGACATGAAGCGCGACGACCGCCATCTGTGGATGACCGACATGGGCTGGGTGATGGGGCCGCTCACCCTTCTGTCGGTGCTGCTGTCCGGGGCCACGCTGGTGCTGGCGGAGGGCGCGCCGTCGATGCCGGGCGATCCCTTTCGACTGTTGCGTCTGGCCTCCGAAATGAAAGTGACCCATCTCGGCGTGGCACCCACGCTGGTACGCCAGTTCATGACGCAGGATCCGGCACCGTTGGCTGACTATGACCTGTCGGCGCTGCGCATTGTCGCCTCAACGGGTGAGCCCTGGACAGAAGACGCCTGGCTCTGGCAGCGCGACCATATCTGCCGCCACCGCGCGGTGCCGCTCAACATTTCGGGCGGAACCGAGCTGTTCGGGGCGATCCTGACATCCACCGTGCTGCACAAGATCAAACCCTGCGGATTTTCGGCCCAGGCCTTGGGCGTGGGCGCGAAAGTGCTGCGCGAAGACGGCAGTGAGGCCGCACCGGGCGAGGTTGGCGAACTGGTCGTGACCCAGCCGCCCCTGGGCCTGACCCCGGCGATCTGGGGCGACCGCGATCGCTACCTTGAGACCTACTGGTCCACCTATCCCGGCCTCTGGCGACATGGCGACTGGGTGCGCTGCGATCCGGACGGGACATGGTATATCCTGGGCCGGTCGGACGACACGCTGAACATCGCCGGCAAACGGATCGGCCCGCCCGAAATCGAGGCGGCGTTGACCGAAACCGGAATGGTGGTGGACGCCGCCGCCATCGCCGCGCCCGATGATATCAAGGGCGTAGCCGTGGTCTGTGTCTGTGTCGCGGCACCGGGGGTGACGCCCGATAGCGCCCTTGTCGAACGGCTCAAGGAGCGGGTGGGCGAGGTCGTCTCGAAACCCTTCCGCCCGCGCGAGATCCACTTTGTCGACGCGCTTCCGAAAACCCGCAGCATGAAAACAATGCGCCGTATTGTGCGCGCGGCCTTCCTGGGCGAAGATCCGGGTGATTTGTCAGCGGTAAGCAACCCCGAGACGATGGATGCCATCACTGCTCTTGGAAAGGAAACCAAATGATTACTGTCTTTGGAGCCACAGGAACCACCGGTGCCCCCCTTGTCGATGCGCTTTTGGCAAAGGGTGTCAAGGTGCGCGCAGTCACCAGCGATCCGGCCAAGCTCGACAAGCTCAAGGCCAAGGGATGTGAGGCGGTCACCGCCAACTTCACCGATACTGCCGCGCTGGAAAAGGCCTGCGCCGGAGCGGACAGGATCTATCTGGTCACGCCCGCGCATCTGGACATGCGCCAGTGGAAAGCAAACGCGATCAAGGCGGCCAAGGCAGCAGGAGTGCGGCATGTCGTTCTGGCCACCGGCCTTGGCGCATCGCCCAAAGCGGGGCTGACCTTTGGCAAGTGGCATTCCGAAACCCAGGAATTGCTCAAGGAAAGCGGCCTTGACTGGACATTTGTCCAGCCCACCTATTTCATGCAGAACCTGTTGTGGCAGGCCGGAAGCATCGCAAGGGACGGCGTTTATCACGACGATCTGGGGGGCCCCGTGTCCTGGATCGATGCCCGCGACATCGCCGAGGTTGCCGCCGAGGCGCTGACCGGCGAGGGCCATGCGGGCAAGGGCTATGGCCTGACCGGCCCTGAAGCCCTGACCGGCGAAGATATCGCCGCTATCCTGTCCGAAGTTACAGGACGTTCCATCACCTCTGCCCCTCTTGCACCTGATGAAGCCAAGGCGGCCATGATCTCCGGCGGGATGCAGGACGAGGTCGCCGCAGCCATGGTGGAGCTGGCCTCCATCGCGCCGAAGGGCTACCTCGCCAGCATCGAGACCACCGTGAGCGACGTGCTTGGACGTCCGGCACGCCGATTCCGAGATTTCGTTGCCGAGAATCGGGATGCCTTCGTCAAGTGACCTGACGGCTGCGCCGCTCTATTTCGAACTGACGCCGACAGAAGATGCGGCAGCGGAGGTTGACCATCTTTTCGTGTTCCGTGACACCGGCGCATTGAGCCATCGCGGCAGCGGGCGTTTCGCGACCGATCTGTTCTGCCTTTCGGTGGCGGGTGGTTGTGGCAGGACGCGTATATCGCTTGCCCCACCCCGCCCGGAATTCGTGCCCCGCCCGTCATCCTTTTACGGAATCGTGGCCGGGCTGCGGCTGTCGGTGCGACCGGAGCGTTTGCCCGGAATCGGGGCGCTGGAGCCGCTGGCAAACGCGCTTGGAAGGGGCCGGCAGAGCGATGATGGCCTGCCGTCGCTTGTTGCCGAGCTGGACGATCTTGCAAGGGCGCTGACTTTCGCGGCACCCCCGCAGGCGTTCAGCGACCGGACCGAACGCCGCAGGGCACGGGCAGAAACCGGCGTATCAAGGCGGCGGCTTGCGGCAGTCCGGCGGTTTCGCCTGCTGCTTGGGCGCTTTGCCGACCCTGCCCTGCCGTTAAGCGATCTGGCGCTGGACGCGGGCTACTACGATCAATCGCATATGTCGGCGTCCTGCCGGGCCTTCGCCGACAGACCGCCCGGCGCGCTACGCCTTCAGGCCACAGCGCGCGCTTTTGGCCCTTCGTTACAAGATGGGAAGATCAAGGACCGGCTAAGATTGGTCATCATGGATGACTGCAAGGAGTGAAATCACGCAATGACGAAATTCGAACCGAAGAATCCCGACTTTGACGCGCGCGTGCGCGACAGTTTCAACCGTCAGAAGGTGATGCATACACTGGGGATCGGCATTGCCGACCTGTCGCCCGGTCATATCGTCCTGGAGATGGCGCACAGCGACATGCTGACCCAGCAGCACGGCTTTCTTCATGCGGGAATCGTGTCGACCGCGCTGGACAGCGCCTGCGGATATGCGGCCTTTTCGCTGATGCCAGCAGACGCGGCGGTGCTGACGGTGGAGTTCAAGATCAACCTGCTCAACCCCGCCGATGGCGAACGGTTCCGGTTCGTCGCTGACGTGGTGAAACCGGGCAGGACGCTGACGATCTGCGAGGCGCGTGCCTATGCACTGAAAGGACAGGATGAAAAGCTTGTCGCCACGATGACCGGAACGCTGATGGCGATGGTGGGGCGGACGGGCGTGGCCGGATGACCGGACGCCCGGCAAAGGCTGAGGCGTAGGACCGACACCTGTGAACCGGCCGCCACAAATTCGGGCGGCCGGGACGCGATAAAGGAAAGCTGGATCAGCTGTTCCAGCGGTTTGCGACTTCCACCAACCGTTTGCCGTAGGCGCGCGCCGTGTCCAGATCGCCGCCCGTCGGGTATTCGTCGGGGGCGCTGTCAGAGGGCGCAATCGCCAGAAGACCGGCATATCCGCCCGTCCAATTCAGCTTTTCCGGGCCGTCCGCCTTGGCGTTCGCGGGCTTGAGGCCGACGCCGCACCAGAGCTGGCCGTGTTGCTGCGACAGGGTGATGAAATACTGGATGGTCGCGAATTTGTCGCCATTGACCGTGGCCGAGGTGGTAAATCCGCCGGCGATCTTGTCTTTCCAGTTCTGCGTGAACCAGGGCTTCGAGCTGGCATCGGCGAATTTCTTGAACTGCCAGGAAGGTCCGCCCATATATGTCGGGCTGCCGTAAACGATGGCATCGGCAGCATCGAGCGTGGCCCAGGCCGCTTCGTCCAGCTCTCCGTCGTCAGGCAATTTCAGCAGGTCGACCTCGGTGCCGGCGACACCCTTGGCACCCTCGGCAACGGCTTTGGCCTGAACTTCCGTGTGGCCATATCCACTGTAATAGACAATCGCGACTTTCGTCATGGTTCGGTACGCCTTTCGTTTGGAATCAGGATGATTCCAACCTAGGAGAGATGGTTACGAAAAGAAAGCTGATTGTGTTTTATGCACCCCCTGCGCGCCCCGGAGTGACGCCAATCGCACCCCATGAGCATCGCGCGTAAACCTTTGTAATATAATTATATTAATCAGGCTTCTGGCGATGCTTCGCAGGTGTTTCGAGCATAACCGCGCAGCCACTGTGCGCGGGGTGTATGATTGGGCGCGCGCTTTCATCAGCGATCCAGGGTCAAGAACATGGCTCCGGGCCTCGTTTCGCCCGATCACCCGGAGCCCTCTGTCAGCCTTGCGCAGCCTCACAGACTTTGCGCCAGACGCACCCCTTCATCAATAGCGCGCAGCGCGTCGAGTTCGGCGGCCTCTTTCGCGCCGCCGATCATCGTGACGGTGACACCGCGGGCGGTGAGCTTCTCGACCAAAGCCCGTTCCGGTTCCTGACCGGTGCAGAGCACGATCGTATCGGCGGCAATAACCTTTGGTTCTCCATCCATGAAAATGTGCAGCCCCGCGTCGTCGATGCGGTCATAAACCACGCCGCCCAAGGCCTCGACCCCGTGCTTGCGAAGCGCGTTGCGCAGGATCCAGCCCGTGGACACGCCGAGCCCCGCGCCCGGTTTTGAGGCTTTTCGCTGTAGCATGACAACCTTGCGACGCGATGATTTCGGGGCCAGCGGATCGCCCGCCAAGGCGCCCGCCATGGCAAAGCTCGGGTCCACGCCCCATGTCTCGCAGAACGCGGCGGTGTCGTGGGTCTCGCCCGGTTCAGTCACGAGGAACTCGGCCACGTCATGGCCGATGCCCCCTGCCCCCATGACCGCGACGGTCTGGCCGGCGATGCGGTCGCCTGACAGGATTTCGGCGTAGGTCGCGACACTGGGATGGTCGATGCCGGGCAGATCGGGAATGCGCGGCGTGACCCCGGTGGAGATCACCACATGGTCAAAGCCGGTCAGATCGTCCGGCCCGGCCCGCTGCCCCAGACGCAGTTTGACCCCATGCTTTTGCATCTGACCGCTATAATACCGCAGGGTTTCGTCGAATTCGTCCTTGCCCGGTGCGGCGCGCGCAAGATTCAACTGCCCGCCCAGCCTGTCCTGCGCTTCGAACAGGGTGACATCGTGGCCCAGCCTGGCGGCCTCGGCTGCTGCGGCCATGCCTGCGGCGCCACCGCCGACGACGGCCACTTTTTTGGGTGAGTCTGTCGGCGTGTCCCGGAATTCGGTTTCACGCCCGGCGCGTGGGTTGACCAGACAACCGACCGGCCGGTCCGAAAAGATGAAGTCCAGACAGGCCTGATTGCAGGCAATGCAGGTGTTGATCTCGTCGGCGCGGCCCTCGCGCGCCTTCTTGACGAAATGCGGGTCGGCCAGAAAAGGCCGCGCCATCGAAATCATGTCCGCATCGCCAGAGGCAAGGATGTCCTCCGCAAGCTCAGGCGTGTTGATTCGATTGGAGGCAACCACCGGGATCGACACCGCAGCCTTGACGTTGGCCGCCGCCTGCCGCCAGGCACCGCGCGGAACCGGATAGGCGATGGTCGGCACACGCGCCTCGTGCCAACCGATGCCGGTGTTCAGAATATCCGCCCCCGCAGCCTCGATCTTGCGCGCCAGATCTGCAATCTCTTCGGCGGGCGCGCCGCCCTCGACCAGATCGGCGGCGGAAATCCGGTAGATGACAAGGAAGCCGGGCCCGCAGCGTTCCCGCACCGCACGCACGATCTCGACCGGAAAGCGATGGCGTTTCTCGGCGCTTCCGCCCCAGTCGTCTTCGCGTTTGTTGGTATGGGTGACGGTGAATTCGTTGAGAAGGTATCCTTCGGAACCCATGATTTCGACACCGTCGAAGCCCGCGGCCTGCGCATTGGCGGCGGCTTTGGCGAAATCTTCGATGGTGCGGCGGATGTCGGCGTCGGTCATTTCGCGCGGGACATACCGGTTGATCGGTGCCCGGATGGGACTTGGCGCAACACAGCCTTCGATCTTTGCATAGCGCCCGGCATGAAGAAGCTGAGCGCAGAGCAGGCTGCCTTCGGCCTGGACCGCCTCACAGATCGGACGCAGGCTGCGCGCCTCTTCCAGGTCGTCAAGGCGCGGACCTTCGGGATCGAATATCCCTTCGGCATTCGGGGAAAACCCGCCGGTGACCAGAATCGCCGCCTCTCCCCGCGCGCGCTCGGCGTAGAAGGCAATCTGCCTGGCGATGCCGTCAGGCTCGGTCTCCAGCCGGGTATGCATCGATCCCATGATGACCCGGTTTCGCAACATGTGCTGGCCCGCGCGGATCGGCGAAAGCATGGTCCCGAAGCTGTCCCTTTGCGTGTTTGTCATTATGCGCATCCTCCTCAAAAATTCGCTTGATCTGTATTCTAACATTTGTTAGATTTTTGAAAAGAGTATAATTTCGGTCATGGGGAGTGTCACCGATGAAATTCCAGCCAACAGAAGATCAACAGGCGTTTCGTGAAACCGCAAAGCGATTCGCAGCGGAAAAGCTGGCACCCAGCTATCTGGAGCGCGCCAGAGGACACACCTTTGATCGGGCGCTGATAAGGGAAATGGGCGCACTGGGCCTGATCGGCGTCGATCTGCCCGAAGAATTCGGTGGAATGGGTGAAAGCTCTGTCACGTCGGGGCTGATCGTCGAAGAAATCGCCTATGCCGATTTCAACGCAAGCTATGTGCAGCTTCTGGGCTCGCTCATGGGCGGCATGGTCGCCAAGCACGCCTCCAGGGAGATCGCGTCGGAATGGGTGCCCAAGGTTGTTTCGGGTGAGGCCGTTATTGGCCTTGGCCTGACCGAGCCGCGCGGCGGATCGGATGCGGCGAACCTGATTCTGAAGGCCGAGAAATCCGGCAACGGCTGGCGGCTGAATGGCGAGAAAACCTCGATGAGCTTCGCCAGCCAAGCCGACGCGGCCGTGGTCTTTGCCCGCACGGGCGATCCCGACGGCGGCGCGCGCGGGGTCAGCGCCTTTTTCGTCGATCTGAATCAGGACGGCATCAAACGCACCCATTTCGACGACATCGGCACCAGGCCCGTCGGGCGCGGATCCGTATTTTTCGACGACGTATTCGTGCCGGCCGAAAACATGATGGCCGAACAGGACCGCGCCTTTGGCACGATCATGGCGGGGTTTGACTATTCCCGCGCGCTGATCGGGCTGGAATGTCTGGGTGCGGCGCAGGCGTCGGTGGATGAAACCTGGGCCTATGTCCGGGAACGCGAGGCGTTCGGCGCACCCATCGTGCAGTATCAGGGCGTCAGTTTCCCGCTGGCCGAGGCCGAAACCCAACTGACCATGATGCGCCAGCTTTGCTATTACACGCTCGATCTGCGCGACCGTGGCCTGCCCCACACTGCCGAGGCGGCGATGTGCAAATGGTATCTGCCCAAGACCGCCTGCGAAATCCTGCATCAATGCCTGATCCTGCACGGGCACTACGGCTATACCACCGACCTGCCGCATCACCAGCGTTACAACGACGTGCTCGGCCTGCAGATCGGCGATGGCACCGCGCAGATCCAGAAACTGGTGATCGCCCGCGAAAAGGTCGGGCGGGTGGCGCTGCAATACGACAAGAAAGCAAAGGGAGCAGCAAAATGAGTGACCCGGTCGCCGTAACTACCGAAGGCAATGTCGGCATCATCGAGCTGGCGCGCCCCGAGAAATTCAATTGCCTGTCACTGCAAGTGCATGAGCATATCTCTGCCGCGCGCGCCAGGTTCGAGGCCGACCGGAACATCCGGTCGATCCTGATCCGGGCGCAAGGCAAGCACTTTTGCACCGGCGCCGATCTGACCGAGGTGAAGGGCAAACTGAACGATCCCGCTGCGCTGGATCATTTCATCGCTTTTGGAATGAATAACCTGCGCGCGCTCGAAACCTCCTCCCTCCCTGTCGTCGTGGCGGTGCAGGGTTTGTGTCTGGCCGGCGGGATCGAATTGATGTTGGCATGCGATGTCTGCTTCGCCGCCGAAACCGCGCAATTCGGCGATCAGCACGCCCAGTTCGGGCTGATCCCCGGCTGGGGCGGCTCGCAACGGCTGACGCGGCTTATGGGGCAACGCCGGGCGCTTGACCTGATGTTCTCGGCCCGCTGGCTTGAGGCGCGCGAGGCCAAAGAGGCCGGGCTGGTCAACTACATCGTGCCGGATGCGGATCTGCACAAGTCCGCACTGGAATACTGCCAGAAAATCGCAACCCGCTCGCGCCCCGGCATCGCCGAGATGAAGCGGCTGGCACGGGAAGGTGCAGATCTCGGCATCGACCAGCAGATGCGGCTTGAGCGTGATGCCGCCGTGCGCGCACTTCTAGGCGATGACGTTGCCGAAGGGCTTGCTGCCTTCGAAAACCGCCGCACCCCCGTTTTCAAGGGCTGAGGAAGAACCATGGATTTCACTCTCAACGACGAACAGCGCCAGATCTACGAATATGGCGGCCAGTTGGCGCAGAAATTCGACAATGCGTATTGGCTTGACCATGCCCGCAAGCATGAGTTCCCGCACGATATGTTCCGCCAGATCGCCGATGACGGCTTTCTGGGGATCATGGTCCCCGAGGAATACGGCGGTGCCGGCCTTGGCATGACCGAAATGGCCCTGTTCATGGAGGGCACCGCCAATCACGGCATTCCGCTTCTGATGATGGTGGTCGGGCCGACCATGTCGCTGGCCCATATCGCCAGCCACGGGACCGAGTTCCACAAGAAGGAGCTTCTTCCGGCGGCCTGCCGGGGCGAGATCCAGTTCTGTTTTGCGATCACCGAACCGGGTGCCGGATCCAATACGATGAAGGCCACAACACTGGCCAAGCGTCGGGGCAACCGGTTCAGCCTGTCGGGGGAAAAAACCTTTATCACCGGTGCCGATGTCTCGGATTATTGTCTGGTTGTGGCGCGGACCAAGCCGCATACCGAGGTCAGCCGCAAGACTGACGGCTTTACCCTGTTCGCCGTTGACCTGAAGAAGAAGGGGGTGGAAAAGCAGCGGGTGAAGATTTCGATCCCTCTGCCCGAGGAACAGTGGACGCTTTTCTTCGACGAGGTGGACCTTGGCCCCGAGGATGTTGTCGGCGAGGTGGACGAAGGATTCTCGATCCTCTTCGACAGCCTCAACCCCGAGCGGATTATCCTCGCAGCGTTGTGCTGCGGCATTGGCAGGTTCGCCCTGAACAAGGGTGTCGCCTATGCCTCCGAGCGCAACGTCTTCGGCCAGCCCATCGGGGCGCATCAGGGTGTGCAGCATCCGATGGCCAAGGCACATACCGCGATCGAAATGGCCAGCCTGATGACCCGGCGCGCGGCATGGGAGTTTGACAACAAGCTGCCTGCGGGCGCGTCTTCGAACATGGCGAAATACGCCGCCGCCGAAGCCGGGATCGAGGCCGTGGATGCCGCGCTTCAGGCCCATGGCGGATCGGGCTTCACCGAGGATACGGGGCTTTACGAAATGTATCCGATGATGCGACTGCTGCGGACGGCACCCGTGAACCGAGAGCTGTGCCTCAGCTTTATCGGCGAAAAGGTCATGGGCCTGCCGCGCTCCTACTGAACGCGCGGCCCGGAAGGGAGGACGACATGCAATATGGAATGCGCTTTCGGCGGCGGGACGCCGCCGAAAAGGTGAATGATCGCTTCTGGCACGAGATCGAGGGCATGCCGCTCGACGAGGTGCGCCGCATTCAGGAAGAGCGGCTGCGCGATCAGATGGCCTATCTCAAGGCGAACTCGACCTTCTATCAGGAAAGGTTCGCCGAGGCGGGTGTCGATTTCGACGAGATCCGCACCATCGAAGATCTCCAGAAACTGCCCTTTACCTACAAGACCGAGATCCGCGAAAGCCTTGCTGCGGAGCCGCCCTTCGGCAAGCACCGCGCGGCGCCCATGTCGGACATCATCCAGATGCAGGCATCGTCGGGCACCACCGGCAGCCCCTCCTATGTGGCTCTGACCGAAGCCGACGCCGAGATGTGGCACGAGATGACGGCGCGCTGCTTCTTCGCCAACGGGGTTCGTCCGGGCGATATGGTGTTGCACGCGTTTTCGCTGGCCAAGGGCTTTGTCGGCGGCATTCCGGTGGTGCAGGGGTTGCAATACATGGGCGCAATCGACGTGCCCGTGGGGGCAGATGGCGGCGTGGAACGGCTGTTGCGCGCCTGCGCCGACACGCGCCCGCGCTGCATCGTGGGCGCCCCGAATTTCGTTCTGCACCTGGCGGAGAAAGCACCGGAGGTGCTTGGCTGCAAGGCCACCGAGCTGGGTGTCGAGCAGATCGTCGTCGGTGGTGAGCCCGGTGGCGGCATCCCGGCAATTCGTGCCAAGATCGAAGAGGCCTGGGGGGCTAAATGCTGCGAAATGCTGGGCGGCACCGATCTCGGCGTGACCTACTGGGCCGAATGCGATGACCAGTCGGGGATGCATATGGTCAACATGGACTATATCATCACCGAGTTGCTCGACCCTGAAAGCGGCAAAATCATTCCCTGGGAAAAGGGTGCCGAGGGCGAAATGATCTATACTGCGCTCGGCCGTCAGGCGAGCCCGCTCGTGCGGTTCCGGTCGGGCGATTATATCGAAGTCCTCGACACCGAGTGCTCCTGCGGGCGCACCGGCCCCAAGATCCGCTGCACCGGACGGACCGACGACATGCTGATCGTGCGCGGGGCCAATGTATTCCCCTCCGCGATCAATAGCGTGATCACCGAGATGGTGCCGGACACCAACGGCGTCATGCGTATCGTGGCCGATTTCGAAGGCCATACCACGCAGGGCGCGCTGAAGGTGATCGTCGAGCGCGGGCGCGATCGCGATCCCGCTGATGATGATGCCCTCAAGAGAAAAATCGAACAGCGCCTGCGCGACGCCCTTGTTTTCAAGGCCGACGTTCGCCTGGTCGCACCCGACAGCTTTGAAAAACCCGGCGCCGCCAAGGTTGCCTTTGTTCTGAGAGAATACCCCGACCTGCCATGACAAAAATGAAATCCCTTCTCGACACCGGGTCTGACGATTTCCGGGAAAACGACGCGCGGTATCGCGAGAAAATCAGCGAACTGCATAGCCTTCGCCTGCAACAACGTGTCGGTGGCCCCGAAAAGGCGCGCGAGCGGCATGTCTCCAAAGGCAAGATCCTGCCGCGCGAACGCGTCGAACGGCTGATCGACCCGGGCACGCCCTTTCTCGAACTCGGCGAACTTGCCGGGCTTGACAGATATGACGGCGTGCCGCCGGGTGCAGGGATCATCACCGGCATCGGCATGATCGAGGGCCGTCAGTGCATGATCATTGCCAATGATGCCACGGTGAAGGGTGGCACCTATTTCGGCATGACCTCTCGCAAGCATGTCCGCGCCCAGAAAATCGCTTGGAAGAACCGTCTTCCGGTAATCACGCTGGTCGACTCCGGCGGCGCGTTTCTGCCCGAACAGGAGCATATCTTTCCGGACGAGGGTCAGTTCGGCTCGATCTTTCACCAGCAGATCGGCATGTCTGGTGACGGCGTGCCGCAGATCGCCGTAGTCATGGGCCCCTGCACCGCAGGTGGCGCCTATATTCCCGCGCTTTGCGACGAGGTTGTGATCGTGCGCGGTCAGGGCTTCATGTATCTGGGTGGCCCGGAACTGACCTTTGCGGCCACAGGTGAGAAGGTCGATGCCGAGACGCTGGGCGGCGGCAAGATGCATTCGTCCGTGTCGGGCGTAACCGACCATCTGGCCGAGGATGACGCCCACGCCCTGGCCATCACCCGCGAGATCGTCAGCCATCTGGGCGAAAAGCCCCTGCCCCGCAAGACCCCCCAAGCGCCGCGCGCCCCCGCCTATCCGGTCGAGGAAATCTACGGCATTGTCAGCCGCGACGCCAAGGTGCCGACCGACAACCGCGAGATTGTCGCGCGGCTGGTGGACGGCAGCGATTTCCACGAGTTCAAGCCGCTTTATGGCGACACCATCATGACCGGCTGGGGCCGGATCCACGGCCACGAAGTGGGTATTCTGGCCAATACCGGCGTGCTTTTTGTCGAGGCCGCGCTGAAGGCCACCCATTTCATCAATCTCTGCGTCCAGCGCGATATACCGCTGCTGTTTCTCGCGGATGTTAATGGCTTCATGGTCGGCCGCGAGGTCGAGCAGATGGGCATCGCCAAGGCGGGTGCCAAGATGATCACCGCCATGTCATCGGCCCGGGTTCCGAAATTCACCATCATCACCGGCGGTTCCTACGGGGCGGGTTATCTGGCCATGCTGGGCCGCCCGTTCCAGCCGGATGCGACCTTTGCCTGGCCCACGGGCCGCGCCGCCATCATGGGCCCCGAACAGGCCGCAAGCGTGCTGGCCCAGGTCCGCGCCCAGATCAACGAGCGTGAGGGCAAAAGCTGGACGCCCGAGGAAGAAGAAGCCTTCAAGGCGCCGATCCGCAAGGAATACGAAGATTTTCAAGGGGCCTATAATTTTGCCTCAAACCTCTGGATCGACAGTGTTATCGACCCCTGTGAAACTCGCGATGTCATGGCGCTCATGCTGGATGTGACATCACGCAGACCAAAGGTCGAAACCCATTTCGGCGTGTTCAGGATGTGAGGCGAGAATCATGAAAATCAAAACGCTTCTCATCGCCAATCGCGGCGAAATAGCCTGCCGGATCGCGCGCACCGCTCGGGCCAGTGGCATCACCCCTGTCGGCGTGCATTCCGAGGCCGACGCCAACGCCCTTCATGTCCGCGAGATCGGTCACTCCGTCTGCATCGGTGCCGGCCCTGCTTCGGAAAGCTATCTGAAGATCGACGCTGTGATTGCCGCCGCAAGGTCGGTCGGCGCGGATGCAATCCATCCCGGCTATGGCTTTCTCGCCGAGAACCCTGATTTCGCCCGTGCGGTCGAGGCCGCTGGCATGATCTTCATGGGGCCGACGCCGGAAACGCTCGAACGTTTCGGTGACAAGGCCAGCGCCAAGCAGGCCGCCGTGGCGGCTGGTGTGCCGGTGATCTCGGGCGCGGAAGGCGCGCGCTCCGATCCGCAGGAAATCGCAGACGAGGTGCGCGAAATGGGCCTGCCTGTCCTGCTCAAGGCGGTCGGCGGCGGTGGCGGACGCGGTCAGCGCCTTGTGACCGACGAGGCGACACTTGTCGAGGACATCGAAGGCGCGCTGCGCGAGGCAAAATCCACCTTTGGCTCCGAAGGGCTTTTGCTGGAAAGGTTTCTGCCCGAGGCGCGCCATGTCGAAGTGCAGATCGCCGGCGACGGCAAGGGGCATGTGGTGCACCTCTTCGAGCGCGACTGCACGCTTCAGCGCCGTCACCAGAAGGTTATCGAAGAAGCCCCGGCCTGGGGCCTGCCCCGCGCGTTGCTGGACGAGATCGCGCATGACGCCGTGCGCCTGGGCGAAACGCTTGACTATCGCGGCCTCGGCACGGTGGAATTTCTGGTCGCGGGCGATGAATACTTCTTTCTTGAGGTGAACCCCCGCATTCAGGTCGAGCACCCCGTCACCGAGGCGATCACCGGCCTGGACCTCGTTGCGCTGCATCTGCGCATTGCCGAAGGCATGGGCCTGGGCCTGGTGCAGCAGGATCTGAAGATCAACGGCCACGCGGTCGAGGCACGTCTCTATGCCGAAGACCCCGCGATGCAGTTCGCCCCCTCGACCGGCACTTTGACCACGCTCAGCCTGCCGGATGGCCTGCGCATTGACAGCGGCGTCGAAGAAGGCGACGCGGTCACGCCCTATTATGACCCCATGATCGCCAAGCTGATCGTTCACGCGCCCGACCGCGAAACCGCGCTGGCGCGGCTGGCCACGGCGCTGGATCACGTCGCGGTGGAGGGTGTGCAGACCAACCGCGCCTTTCTGACGGCGCTGGCGCGGAACCCCGAGTTCGAGCGAATGCAGGTTCATACCCGCTGGATCGACGCCAGGCTAGACGCACTGACGCAGGCCGATACCTCCGACCGGTCCACCCTTTGGAAGGCGGCGGCGGCTGTTCTTTTCGTGGCCTCGGGCCGGTGCGATCACAGCCCGGACCCCTGGAGCAATCGCGACACATTCACCGGCTGGCGACTCGGTCTTGGCGGCGACCCGCTCGAAGCGGGGCAACGCGTGACACTCACCGATGGGGGCGGAGCCTCCGAAGAGCTGCGCGTCGGACCGGTCAAACCGGGCAGCCGATACACCGTCTATTCCGAGGACGGCACCGCGATCACGCTGACCGCACGGGAAATCGCACCGGGCCGCTGGCAGATGGGCAAAGGCGATGAAACCTATCTGATCGACGCACGGCTGCACGCCGGGGTGATCGAACTGGACACGCCAGAAGGCCGCCTTGTCTACCGCCCGGCGGCACCGCTGGCCTTTGCTGGCGGCGACGCGGCGGCGGATCGTGCCGTGACCTCCCCGCTGACCGGCATGATCGTCAACGTCAAGGTCAGCGACGGGCAATCCATTTCGGAAGGCGACGTGATCGCCGTCATGGAATCGATGAAGCTCGAAATCTCGATCCGCGCTCCCGCAGACGGGATCGCCAGCAACATATCCGTCTCGACTGGGGACATGGTCGATCGCGGCCAGGTCATCGCCGAGATACTGCCATCCGAGGAGTAATGAGATGAGCGACTTTCCCAAATTCGTCGAGTTTCGCGAAGAAGGCCCGCGCGAGGGATTCCAGATCGAAAAGAAAATCTATCCGATCGAGGAGCGGATCGAACTTATCGACATGCTCAGTGAAACCGGTCTGAAACGCATTCAGGTCGGCAGCTTCGTCAGCCCGAAATACGTGCCGCAAATGGCCGATACCGGCGAGTTGTTCCAGCGCATCAAGCGCAAGCCCGGCGTGAAATACACGTCGCTCTGGCTGAACGACAAGGGGTTTCGCAAGGCCCTGACCGCGCATGAGGTCGATATCGACCCGCGCCTGCTGTTTTACCCCTCCGAGGCCTTTGCGCAATCCAACAACAATTGTTCTGCGGCCGAAATGCGCGAGAAACAGCGCGACTGGCTCCGCCTTTACAAGGAAGAGGGCTACACGGTCGACGCCGCCTATGTAATGACGGCCTTCGGCTGCAATCTGGAAGGCCCCATCCCGCAAGAGCGCATCCTGGACGATTTCCGCTTTATCCTGCAACTGTGCGAGGAAGAGCAAATTCCCGTGCCGATCCTCGTGATCGCCGATACGATGGGCTGGGGCAACCCCGAAGCGGTCAAGCGGATGATTGGCGCGCTGCGCGAACTGGCCCCGGAGGCGCGCATCGGCATGCACATTCACGACACGCGTGGCCTTGGCATCGCCAATGTCTATGCCGCCCTGTCGATGGGCGTGGACATGTTCGAAAGCTCGGTTGCCGGACTTGGCGGCTGTCCTTTTGCGGGCCACGGCCACGCGCGCGCGGCCGGCAATGTCTGCACCGAGGACGCGGTGTTCCTGTGTCACGAGCTGGGCATTGAGACCGGAATTGATCTGGACAAGCTGATCGCGGCGGCCCTCAAGGCAGAAAAGATCATCGAAGCGCCGCTCATGGGGCGCGTGATGCACACCGGCGGGCTCGACAAATACCGCAAGGCCAGCTGAGGAGGATGAAAATGGCAAAGATACTCGACGGAAAGGTCGTCCTGGTCACCGGAGCGGGCGGCGGAATTGGCCGCGATATCGCGCTCATGGCCGCGTCCGAGGGCGCTGCCGTGGTGGTCAATGATCTGGGGGCTTCTCTGAAAGGCACCGGCCAGACCGAAGTCGCGGCGCAGAAGGTCGTGGACGAAATCAAGGCTTTGGGGGGGGATGCGATCGCCGATGGCGGTTCTGTCACCGATCCCGATGCCGCGCGCGCCATGATCGAGGCCGGTGTCAAGGAATTCGGTCGCATCGACGCGGTGGTGAACAACGCCGGGATCCTGCGCGACGGGTTCTTTCACAAGATGACCTACGAGGATTTCGACGCGGTGGTGAAGGTCCATCTATACGGTGCCTTCAACACCAGCCGCGCCGCCGCTGACTATTTCCGCGAACAAGAAAGCGGCGCGCTGGTGCATATGACTTCGACCTCGGGGCTGATCGGCAACTTCGCCCAGGCGAACTATTCCGCCGCCAAGCTGGGTATCGCCGCCTTCTCGAAATCGGTGGCGCTGGACCTCAAGCGCTGGAACGTGCGCTCCAACTGCATCGCGCCCTTTGCCTGGAGCCGGATGATCTCGTCGATCAAGACCGACACGGAGGATCAGAAGGCGCGGGTCGAAAAGATCAAGGAGATGACACCCGCCAAGGTCGCGCCGATGGCCTGCTTCCTGATGAGCGACCGCGCGGCGGATGTATCGGGGCAGATCTTCGCGGTGCGCAAGAACGAGATCTTCCTGTTTAACCAGCACCGCCCGGTGCGGTCGGTGCATTCCGGTAATGGCTGGACCGCCGATGAAATCGCCGAGCGCGCCATTCCCGCACTCAAATCGCAATTCACACCGCTCGAAGTGTCAGCGGATGTCTTTTCCTGGGATCCGGTCTGATGGGCAAGCGCAAAGAAAAGATCAGCTCGAAAATCGGCTGGAGCACCCCCGACAAGATCTGCGTGCGCGGGCTCGACCTGCCGAACGAGATCCTCGGCCACATGAACCTCGGCGATTTCGCCTTTCTGCAACTGACGGGCCGCAAGGCCACCCCCGAGGAAAGCCGCGTCTTCAACGCGATCATCATCACCCTCGTGGAACATGGCATCACGCCCTCCGCCCTGGCCGCGCGCATGACTTATATGGGCGCGCCGGAATCGCTTCAGGCAGCGGTTGCGGCCGGGCTTTGCGGGCTGGGAACGGTCTTTGTCGGCTCGATGGAGGGCGCGTCGAAGATGCTTTACGAGGCGCTGCCCGAGGACAAGCTCGGCACCGGTGCCGATCTGGATGCCATCGCGTTGGAGACGGTCGAGAAATTCCGCGCCAGGAAGGCCATCGTGCCGGGGCTCGGCCATCCGTTACACAAGCCGGTCGACCCGCGTGCGCCCCGCCTTTTCGAAATCGCAGCGGAAAACGGCAAGTCGGGCGAATACATCGCACTGATTCAGAAAATCCAGACGATCGCCGAGGAAAAATCGGGCAAGATGCTGCCGATCAACGCCACCGGTGCCATTGGTGCGATCTGCTGTGAATTCGGCTTCCCCTGGAAGATCGTGCGCGGCTTTGGTGTTATGGCGCGCGCCATCGGGCTGGTTGGACACATCCTTGAGGAAAGCGAAAACCCGATTTCTTTCGAGCTGTGGCAGCGCGCCGAAGAGGAAATCCTCGAAACCTCCGGCCCGGGAGCGGCTTGAACGATGCAGACATCCGCACCCAACACCCATAACGATCTGCGTGACGCGCTTCGTGCGCTTTGCGCGCAGTTCCCGCCGGAATACCATCGCAGGTTCGGCGACGGTGAAACCTATCCCGAAGAATTCGTTGATGCGCTGACCCGCGAGGGCTGGCTTGCCGCGATGATCCCCGAGGAATACGGCGGCTCGGGCCTTGGCCTGACCGAGGCCTCGATCATCATGGAAGAGGCAAACCGTTGCGGTGCCAATGCCGGTCATTTCCATGGACAGATGTACAACATGGGCACGCTTTTGCGGCACGGCTCGGACGAACAGAAGCAGAAATATCTGCCCGGCATCGCCAGCGGCGAGTTGCGCCTGCAATCCATGGCTGTGACAGAACCGACCACCGGCACCGATACTACCAAGCTCAAGACCACGGCCGTCAAAAAGGGTGATCGCTACGAGATCAACGGTCAGAAGGTCTGGATCAGTCGCATCCAGCATTCGGACCTGATGATCCTGCTGGCCCGCACCACCCCCCTGAGTGAAGTCAAAAAGAAATCTCAGGGCCTGTCGATCTTCATGGTCGATCTGAAAGAGGCCATCGGCAAGGGCATGGAGGTCAGACCCATCGCCAATATGCCCGGCCACGAGACCAACGAAGTGTTCTTCGACAATCTCGAAATCCCCGCCGAGAACCTGATCGGCACCGAGGGGCAAGGCTTTTACCATATCCTTGACGGGCTGAACGCCGAACGGACGCTGATCGCGGCGGAGTGTATCGGCGACGGCTACTGGTTCGTGGACAAGGCCCGCGCCTATGCCGGCGAGCGTATCGTTTTCGACCGCCCCATCGGGCAGAACCAGGGCGTGCAGTTTCCGATCGCCAAGGCCTTCGTGAATGTCGAGGCCGCAAACCTGATGCGTTTCGAGGCGTGCAGACGCTTCGATGCCGGGCAGGAGTGCGGCGCGCAGGCGAATATGGCCAAGCTGCTGGCCTCCGAGGCCAGTTGGGAAGCGGCCAACGCTTGCATCCAGACACATGGCGGATTTGGTTTTGCGCGGGAATACGACGTCGAGCGCAAGTTTCGTGAGGCGCGATTGTATCAGGTGGCCCCGATCTCGACCAACCTGATCCTGTCCTATGTCGGCGAGCACATTCTGGGTATGCCACGATCGTTCTGAGAGACCTGCGAGCGGGATTTGATCTCCATCATATGCGGTAATCATCGAATCGTTCAGGATTGATGGCAGACCAACGGCCCCTGAAAGCGGCTCGCCCCGGCGGACAGGCGCCGGTGGCAGCCGACCTTCCGGGCCGTTGGTATGAGAGCAATTTTGGAGGATGAGCGACATGAAACGACTTCAGGGCAAGACGGCACTGATCAGCGGAGCGGCCAAGGGCATGGGTGCCGCCGAGGCGCGGCTCTTTGCCGAGGAAGGGGCACAGGTCATTGTCGCCGATGTCGATGACGCTGGCGCAAGTGCCGTGGTGAAGGACATCGAGAATGCAGGTGGCCGCGCGAAGGCGGTGCATCTGGACGTGTCCGACGCCGCAAGCTGGCAAACGGCCATCGCCGAGGGAAACAAGGCCTTCGGCAACATCAACGTGTTGGTCAACAATGCCGGTATCCTGCTCATGAAGCGCGTTCAGGACACCACCGAAGACGACTGGGACAGGATCTTCTCGATCAATGCCAAGGGCGTGTTTTTGGGCACCAAAGCGGTTCTGGAGAACATGAAAGCCGCAGGCGGCGGATCAATCGTCAATATCTCGTCGATCTATGGTTTGGTCGGCGCTCCCTCGGCGGCGGCATATCAGGCGACCAAAGGTGCGGTTCGCTTGTTCACCAAATCGACGGCGGTGGATTACGCTGAATTCAACATCCGGGTGAACTCCATCCATCCGGGTGTGATACGCACGCCAATGACAGAAGACATTCTGAAGGATCCGAATGGCGAAAAGGGACTGCTTGGGCCAACGATCTTGCCGCGCGCGGGCCTGCCGGAAGAGGTGGCCCGGGCGGTGTTGTTTCTGGCATCCGACGAGGCGTCCTTTATGACCGGATCCGAAATGGTCGTCGATGGCGGCTATACCGCGCAGTAAAATCGGCGGAGCCGGACGCCCAGGACAGGCGGGGCCGGTTGGCCGCGAACCGATTCTTGCCAAAATGGCACCGGCTGCCCGGCTGCCTTGGTTCCATCAGGCGTCATCGCGCGGAAGGCGTATTTCGGACAGCACCTCCTGCGTGTGCTCTCCCAGCCGCGGTGGCAGACGGCGCACCCGACCGGGGCTGTCCGAGAACTGGACCGGTATCCGGGGCGTCACGAGGGTGCCCTCTGTCGGGTGCTCGTGATGCTCGAAATACCCGGTTTGAACAAGGTAGGGATCAACCAGCAGATCCTCCAGGCTGTTGACCGGCCCATTCGGCACGTCGGCCGCGTCGAACCGGCGGCGCCACTCGGCGGTTGTATTCCCGGCGATTGCCTCGGCGAGGGTTCGATATAGCTCGTCTATATGTTTGGTGCGCAACTCGGCCGTGGCAAATCGTGGATCGTCACGCAGCTCGGGCCGGCCTATGGCGTCGAAGAGACGCAGCCACTGGTTGTCCATCGCCGCCATCACGCAGATATGCCCGTCCTGCGTTGGATAAGGCCGACGATGGGGCGAGAATACCCGGCTGTAGCCCACACCCAGATCGGGCCGGTCGAGCGTTGCGCCCCACAGATGCTCTATCAGGTTGAAATTGACCATCGCATCCATCATCGGCACGTTTACCTGCTGCCCGTGGCCGGTGCGCTCGCGCCAGACAAAGGCCATTGCGATGGCCGATGCGAGGATGTAACCGCATAGTTTGTCAGCGATGACCATCGGGTAATAACGTGGTTCGCCCGTGGCCCGGGCCATCATCCCGGCTACACCGCTGGCACCTTGGATCACATCGTCGAAAGCAGGCCAGTCGCGGCGCTCGCTATCCAGCCGGAAGCCGGAAGCCGAGGCGTGGATGATGCGGGGATTGACCGCCCGGATCGCCTCGTAATCGACGCCAAGCCGTTCGGCGGCACCGGGGCGCATCGAATGCACCAATACATCCGCCGAACGCACCAGATCGAGGAGCGCGGCCCGCGCGTCGGGTTTCTTCAGGTCGAGCACGACCGAGCGCTTGTTGCGGTTGGTGTTGAGGAACAACGCCCCCATCTTCGGGTTGCGTGACGGGCCCACCTGGCGTGTGTAGTCGCCGTCTGGTGTCTCGATCTTGATGACATCGGCCCCCATGTCACCGAGGATCTGCGTGGCCACCGGCCCCAGCACGTTGACCGAAAGATCAAGCACCCTGTAGCCGGCAAGCGGGCCATCCCCCTCGGTTGGCTGCTGTGGTGATGGCTGCTGCATTTTCTATTCCCTTTGCGGTATCGCACCATTCGAGCAAGCTTGGATCGCCGCAGTCCGGCGGTCATTCGGACCGCAGAGCGGGGGCGAAGCGCCGCAACCCTGCGCAAGCGTCCTTGGCAAGACCCGCACAACTTCGATAGCGACTCGCAAGAGCGCGTCCGCAGACATTAGAACGACGTCTCCAAGGGCGCTCAATCGCCGCGGACCTAAAAACACATCTGTGCGCAATAGGCCCGTCCGGCCTGGAATTCGTGGCATACGCCGACCGCCCCGCTTACCCTTGGTCACCGGACGCCTGCCATCGGCGGCTGCCGGTTCCGGGCTTACGGGATTTAAGGGAGGAGCCACAATGAACAAGTTTCTACAGGCTGTTACCGGTCTGGCCCTCGCTATTGCTCCGCTGACATCTTCACCTGCGCTGGGGTCAATCCTTGGCTCGGGATGATCTTCGGCATGGGCTGTCGGTCGTTCTCGCGATGGCGGCGGGTGACATTCCATTCCGGAATGGACTCAGTGACCTCGTTTTCGCGCTCTCGAAGCTCACTTTGGCCTTCACGCCTTTCCACGCGGCGGCCTGGGTCAGTGCACCCGGTGGCGGGCGGCGTCTACGCGCGGTTCGCGGGCTTCATAGACCCGCATTCAGTGTTGGGGATACCCCTGCTCGGACAGCGCGTCGACGGGCTTCCTCCCCACGAATGCGCCCGACTGGGCATCGCGCGCACCTTTTAGATCACGCAGGCTTTTGCCTCCTTCACGGGGGTTGAGGCGGTGTTCACTGCCGCGCTTCCCAACCGCTCCTTCAACGAGGCCAGCAGCATCGCCGGTCGGGTGCTTGCCCGTGTCGGGCTTGAGGCGCGCCGGGATACGCCCTGTGCAGAGCTTACGCTGTCAGAGCGGCGTCGACTGGAAATCGCGCGCGCGCTTGCAACGGGACGGTCCGTGTTGCTGCTTGACGACGTCATGGCGGGGCTTACGCCGACCGAGGTCACAAGCGTCATCGCGCTCATCCGAGGCCTGCGCGCGCAGCAAGCCAATGCCCCCGCAGCATCCGACAACGCCGAAAAGGGAGAAACCTGAATGATGATGTTTGATCTGCCCGAGGATGTCAGGGAGGTGCAGCAGATGGTGCGGCGCGTCGCCAACGAGCGCGTGGCACCCCGCGCCCACGACATCGACCGCAGCGGGGAGTACCCGCAGGACATGTTCGATCTGCTGCGCGAACTGGGGATGTTCACCCTGCCGTTTCCGGCCGAGCACGGCGGCATGGGAAGCCAGCTTGCCGCCTGCGTGGCGGTCGAGGAACTGGCGCGCGTCTGCTACAATACCGCCTATCTGCTGATCGTGCAGTGGGTTCCTTTCGGTGCGATCCTGTTTGGCGGTGACGAGGCGCAGAAGGCGCGGTTTCTGCCCGGCCTGGCCGATGGCAGCCTGCGCAGCGCGCTGGCGGTCACCGAGCCGCAAAGCGGATCCGATGTTGCCGGGATCCGCACCCGCGCGGTGCGCGAGGGCGACGCTTATCGTATCAATGGCCAGAAAATCTGGAGCACCAACTCGGCGGTCGCCGACTTCGTTCTGGTTGCGGCCAAGACCGGTGCCAGCGACAGCACCGGAGAGATCAACTTCTTCATCGTCGAGAAGGGCACGAAGGGATTCGAACTTGGCCGCAAGGAAGACAAGCTCGGTGCCCGTGGCGTGCCGTCGAACGCTCTGCACTTCGAGGACATGCTCGTGCCCGCCGCCAACCGAATCGGCCCCGAGGGCAAGGGCTTCAAGATCGTGATGGAAGCGTTCAACCAGTCGCGTCCGATCATCGGGGCGCGCGGCGTCGGTCTGGCCCAGGGCGCGATGGAACTGGCGCGCGATTTCATCCTCGAACGGCAGGCCTTCGGGCAGGCGGTGTCCGACTTCCAGGGCGTGCGCTGGATGATTGCCGACATGGCAACCAGCGTGGAGGCATCACGGCTGCTGGTCTATCGCGCCGCCGCCCTCGTGGACGCCGGCAAGACAGGAACCGAACTGGCCGCGGCGGCAGCGATGGCCAAGCGGTTCGCCACCGACACCGCGATGCAGGTGGCCCAGGATGCCGTCCAGCTTTTCGGGGCGGCGGGTATCTCGACCGAGGTTCCGATCAACCGCTACTTCCGCGACGCCAAGGTTCTTCAGATCATCGAGGGCACCAACCAGATTCAGCGCAACATCATCTCCAACACGGTTCTGGGCCGGCCTCGCACGTCAACTCGGGGTTCAAGATGAAGCTGTCAATCGAGTCTCTTGTCTCCGGCTACGGGCTGCTCGACGTGCTCCACGGCGTCAGCATCGAGATCGCCGAGGGCGAAGTGGTCGCCGTGATCGGGCCGAACGGGGCCGGCAAATCCACCCTTCTGCGCAGGATATCCCTCGCCCGGGCCTGCACCGCCGGGCAGCGCCTGCCTGCCCGTTTTGCCGGAGGCAAACCTTCGGTTTGACGGCAGGCGCTGCCCTCCTCTCGGAACCTGACCGCCGTTATGCAGCGGTCCTTTCAGACCGGCAGCGGCGGCAGGTCATGCGCAAGCCGCAGACCGGTCAGCCCCGCAGCGCCGAGATGCCCAGGGCCCCCTGCGCCAAAAGCAGCGCCTGAAGCTGGTTCGTGCCTTCGGCAATCGTCAGGTGGCGCACGTCACGATAGTAGCGCTCCACCGGGAAGTCCCGGGTATAGCCCGCCCCGCCATGCACCTGCAAGGCGGTCTCGCAGACCCTGAGTGCCGTGTCGGAGTTGTGGCGCTTGGCCATCGAGCAGGCGCGGCCACGATCCGGCGCGCCGCGGTCCAGCGCGTCGGCCGCCCGGCACGCCAGTAGCCGGGAGGTTTCCACGCCGGTCATCATGTCGGCGATCATCTGCTGAACCAGCTGGAAACCGCCGATCTTGCGCCCGAACTGTTCGCGTTCCCCTGCATAGCGCAGCGCCGCCTCGTAGGCGGCAATCGACAGGCCGAGGCAGGTGAAGGACACAAAGCAGCGCCCCACGTTCAGATAGTGTTTGGCGATGGCAAAGGCCTCGCCCTCCGTGCCGATCAGGTGATCGGGTGGCAGCGTCACGTCCTCGAACAAAAGCTCGCCCAGCGGGCAGGCGTTCATACCCATGCTGCGCACCTCGCGCGCCGAGAATCCCGGAGCACCGGCCTCGACCACGAAGGCCGAAACCCCTGCTTCGTCGCCCTCTCCCGAACGCGCGAAGACAACGCCCAGATCGGCCCCCGGCCCATTCGAGATATAAAGCTTGCGGCCGTTCAGCCGCCAGCCATCGCCGTCGCGCCGGGCCCGTGTCTCGACATTGCTGGCGTCCGAGCCGACATTGGGTTCGGTCAGTGCAAAGAAGGCCGTCTTGCGACCCGAAACCAGATCGCCCAGCCATCTTTGCTGCTGCTCTTGCGTTCCGCGCTGCGCGATGATCATCAGCACCAGGTTCGAGGTGCTGACGATGCTGCGCAGCGACGGCCAGACCTGCGACAACTCACACAGCAGCGTGCAATAGGTGAGATAATCCAGCCCCGCCCCGCCCTGCGCTTCGGGCAGCAGGCCGCCCAGAAGGCCAAACTCGCCCATCTTCTGCAAAACTTCGGGCGGCGGTGGACGGTGGGCATCCTCATATTCCTCGACCAGCGGTGCCACCTCGGCGTCAAGATACTTGCGGAAGCTGCGCCGCGCCGTTTCCTGCCAGTCGTCCAGCTCGAATTGCATCGGCTCTCACTCCGTCTCTTCGGCTTGGTCCAGTATTTCAGCCTGATGCTCGCCCACTGCCGGGACGTGGCCCGCCGGATCACCCATCCCCGCCATCGGCACCGGAAAGGCCATAACTTGCGCCGCGCCCACCATGCGCACCACGCCGCGTGCCCTCAGATGCGGGTCTCGGGCCAGATCTTCCAGCCCGTTGACCGGGGCAAAGGGAACATCCTCGGCCTCGAAAACCTGCGCCCAATGCGCATAGGGACGCGCGGCGATCAGCGGGGTCAGGGCGGCACGGATGTCGTCCGTGCGTTCGGTGCGCGCGGCGAAGTCGTCAAGCGCCGGATCGTCGAAGCCCGTCATTCCCGTGGCGCGGATCAGGCGGCGAAAGAAATGCGTCTCGATCGCGCCGATGGTGATGTATTTGCCGTCGGCCGTCCCGAAGATGCCATAGGCGGCCCGGCGCAGGATATCCGCCTTTGTGATCTCGCGCCCGGCCCGGCGTCCGGCGTCCCACACACCGTAGCGCGGGGCGACCCAGCTTGCCAGCGCGTCGGTGATCGCCACGTCGAGATACTGGCCCCGCCCCGTGGCGTCGCGTCCGCGCAGCGCGGCAAGGATGGTGATGATGGCATACATGGCCGCCGACAGATCCCCGATCGGCACACCCGTCGTGTATTCAGGCGGTCCGTCGGGCGCGCCCGAGATCGCCACCGCGCCCGCCATCGCCGCGTAGTTCAGATCATGCCCCGGCCAGTCGCGCGCCGGCCCGGTCTGACCATAACCGCTGACCGAACAGTAGACGAGGCCGGGATTGAGCGCCGAAAGCGTCTCATAGTCGATGCCCAACCGATTGGTGACGCCGGGGCGATACCCCTCGATCACCACATCCGCCCGTTTGGCCAGCCGCAGGAAGGCCGCGCGGTCTGTGTCGTCCTTGAGGTTCAGGGCGATGCTTTTCTTGCCGCGGTTCACCGCCGCGAAGAGGCCGGGGAACATGGTGCGCGCGGCGTCGCCCGCGGGACGCTCGACCTTGATGACCTCGGCCCCCATCTCGCCCAGTTGTTGCGTGGCATAGGGACCGGGCAAAAGCTCGGTCAGATCGAGGACGCGAAGCCCCGAAAGAGGTGCAGTGCCGGTCATTTTCATTCTTCCTTTCTGTCTGCGCGGGCCGGGTCGGCGATCCCGGCGCATTCTGCCGAATCGTCCTGTTCCAGGATCATGTCCCAGATTTTCTGACCCTGCGGATTGTCGAGTTCTTCCATCAGATGCGCCAGTAGCCCGGCGGATCGGCCAATCAGCGCGAAGGCCCGCGCCCAGATGGGGGCAAGCCCCATGTCCGACACCGTGGCCCCGACCGCGCCGGCCGCGTTGATCGGCAACAGGCGGCCATATTCCTCGCGCGCGGCGGTCTCGACCGCGGCCATGAAGCGCCAGTGCCGCCCGTCGAACCCGTTCTCGCCCGCGATGCGGCGCAGGACAGGCGTGCGGGGGTCACCCGCCACATGGATCGGATGACCGAGGCCCGGCACGATCCGGCGCGCGGAACGATAGGCAGCCACGACCTCTTGCGCGCGGGCGGCATAGGCCCTGTCGTCGTCGCCGTCGGACAACGCGCCGATTTCGTCTTGGGTAAAGGCGGCGGCGTTCTGCATGGTGCCCAGAAAATGATTCCCCGCGCCCAGCAAGCCCGCAGCCACAGCGCCCTGAAGCGATTCCGGCGCGCCGAGAATGGTCATCCGCGCAGCGATGGCGCTGGGGGTAAGGCCGTGATCGGTGGCGGTAACGATGATCGCGTTGGTCATCGCGCGGGTGCGGGCATCGGGCTCCTTCCCGGTGGCTGTGAAATAGATCATGTCGATGAAATCCATCTTGCCGAGGATGTCCTCGGCAAGATCGCGCCCGCGCACGTAGATGCGGTCGCGGGTGGTGAAGCCTATCTTCGTCTTTACCGTCATTGCCTTGCCTTTCCCTGGGTGCCGGTTGGCGCGCGCAGGATCACCGCGTCAAGCACCGTGGCACCCGCCGGACCGGCGCGCACCGGATTGAGATCCATCTCCGCGATGTCGCCGCGCGCGCCCAGGATGGACAGGATCACAAGAAGATCGGCAAGCGCGTCCAGATCGGCACCGGGCTGGCCGCGCAGCGGACCCAGCAGCGCGCGGCCGCGGATCTCGTCGATCATCGCGCGCGCTTCGGTGCGTCCGAAGGGCGCGGCGCGGTGGGTCACGTCCCCCAGCGCCTCGACCATCACGCCGCCCAGGCCAAAGCTCACCACGGGGCCAAAGACCGGATCGCAGTGCAGGCCCGCCATCACCTCGACCCCCGGTCCCTGTTCCATGCGTTCGACAAGGGCGCGCCCAAGCCCGTGACCCTGCCGTGCAAGCGCCGCCTCCATGGTTCCCCAGGCAGCCGCCAGCGCATCGGCATCCGCCAGCCCGACCGCCACGGCCCCCGCCTCGGTCTTGTGCAGAAGTCCGGGCACCAGCGCCTTGAGCACGACCGGAAAGCCGATCTCGCGCGCGGCGTCTTGCGCGGCGTGGGCACTGGCCACGACCCGGCCTTCGGGCACTGTCAGGCCCAGGGCGGCCAGCGCCGCCTTGGCCGACGCCTCGTCCAGATCGCCGGGGGGGAGCTCGGGCAGAGTCGGGGTCGCCTCCTCTGAAAGCTGCCAGCCGCCGCGCCAGAGCAGCCGGCTGAGCGCCGCTACCGCCTTGCCGAGACTGCGAAAGGGCGAGAGGCCCGCCGCGTTCAATGTGGCATAGCCCTGGGCGCGATGGCCACTCATCCAGACCGGCAGCAAAAGCGCCGGGCTGTCCGGTGCCAGCGCCACCATATCGTCGGCGGAGCGGTCGGTGATCGGGCCGTAATCGGCCGGGATCGGCAAGAGCACCACATCGGTGGCCGGATCGTGCGCCACGAGCGACAGGCAGTCGCGGTTGAGCGTGTCCTGCGTGAAAACCTGTGTCGTCAGATCCACCGGGTTCTCAACCGCCGCATAAGACGGGGCCAGCGCACGCAACCCCGCGCGGGTGTCGGGGGCCAGTTCGGACAGGGTCAGCCCGGCGCTGCCCACCATATCGGCGGCCAGCGCCGCAGTGCCACCCGAGAAGGAATAGACGCAGATCCCCCGCCGCGGGGCGATGCCGGCGCGCTCGAACAGCGCCGCCGTGTCGATCAACTCGTCCAGATCGTCCACCTCGACGATGCCGTGCTGTCGAAACAGCGCCGAGGTGACCGCCGCCGATCCGGCAAGCGCGGCGGTGTGCGAACGGGTGGCGGCAACGCCATAGTCGGACTTGCCGACCTTCATCGCCACCACGGGCTTGCCCGCGCGGGCAGCGGCGCGCGCGGCGCGCAGGAAGCGCGGCCCGTCGCGGACCCCCTCGGCCAGCAGCGCGATGACCCCGATATCGGGATCGCCTGCCATGTGATACATGAAATCGGCCATCGTCAGGTCGGCCTCGTTCCCGGTGGAACACCAGAGGCCAACACCGATGCCGCGCTCGCTGGCCTGGATGAAGGCGCGCCCAAGCCCGCCGCCCTGGGTGACAAGCCCGATGCGCCCGCCGAGCCGATCATCCTTGAACACCGGCGAGAAGGTCAGCCCGAGCCGGCGGTTGATGTTGCTGAGTCCGGGCGAGTTCGGCCCATAGATGCGCATCCCGCTCTGGCGCGCGATAGCCGCCATCTCGGCCTCGGTGGCGCGGCCCTCGGCCCCGGTTTCGCCAAAGCCCGAGGTGAAGACCACCGCAAACCCCGTTCCCGCCGCCGCGCAGTCGCGCAGGGCCGCGATCACCGCCTCGGCGGGCAGGCACAGCACCGCCACATCGACGGGGCCGGGCAAGGACGACATCGCGGGATAGGCGCGCAGGCCCAGAACCCTGTCGCGGCCAGGATTGACCGGGAAGATATCTCCATCGAAGTCGGAATGTTCGGCAAGGTTACGCAGGGTGTCGCAGCCCACGCTGCGGGACCGTTCGCTGGCCCCCAGAATCGCCACGCTCCGCGGTGCAAGAAGCCGCGAAAGATCAGGGAAACCGCCCACCCCCATCGGCTCACTCTCCCGGCGGGGCACGACGGACGAGCAGTTTCCAGACCCCTTCCACCACGACCTCGCCCCGTTGGTTGATCGCCTCACGCCGGAATGACAGGATGCCGCGTTCGGGCTTCGATGTTTCGCGTTTCTCGGCCACGGTGACGCGCACCCTGATCGTATCGCCGATGAATGTGGGTTTGGGGAACCGGCACTGCATATCCAGAAGCCCCAGTAGCGAAGGTTCGAGGAAACTGTTCATCAGCATCCGCGTGGTCAGCCCCGACATCACCGACACCACCAGAAGCCCGTGCGCGATGCGCTGGCCGAAGGCCGAGCCGGCGGCATACTCGGCATCCACATGCAGCCGGTTGAAATCGCCCGAAAGGCAGGCAAAGCCCGTCACATCGGCCTCGGTGATGGTGCGGGTTGGACTGTCGAACACATCGCCCTCGCCGAGATCCTCCCAATAGAGCTGCTGGCCCTTCAGGGCCGAAAGATCGGGTCGTGTCATTGGCTTTCCTCCTCCTCCGGTAGCGCCAGCACCGCCTCCTTGAGGTCGGCCTTGAGGACGCGGCCGGTCAGGTTGCGCGGCACCGCCGCCATGAACACCACGCGCCGCGGGCGCTTGTAGCGGTCGAGCCGGGCCTCGGCATGGGAGATCACCTCGGCCGCTGTCATCCGGGCACCCGGCGCGGGCACGATCACTGCGCAGATCGCCTCGGTCCAGTGCGGATCGGGCAGGCCGATGCAATGCGCCTCGGCGATCGCCGGGTGGCTGGCCAGAACCTCCTCGATCTCGGGGGCATAGACGTTGATGCCGCCGCTCTTGATGATGTCGCGCTTGCGGCCGGTGAACCAGAGCAGCCCCTCGGCGTCGATCCGGCCCAGATCGCCCACGGTCAGATAGTCGCCGCGCCGGGTCTCGGCGGTGAGCGCCTCATCCTTGTAATAGCCGTCATAGCGGCTTTCGCTGCGGGTGCAGATCTCGCCCACCTCGCCCTGCGGCACCTCGTTTCCATCGTCATCCAGCAGCTTGAGTTCGACCCCGAAGAAGGGACGGCCCACGCAGTTGCCCGCCAGGTTGCGGCGCAGATCCGCGGCGGTCAGGTTGGCATAGGGCCCTGCTTCGCTGGAGGCGGCATAGATCATCAGCGCATCGCCGAACTTGTCGAGCGCGGCGCGCTTCAGGTCTGGATACATCTCGCCGCCGCCCGACTGCAAGGTGCGCAGCGACGACAGGTCGGCAGCGGCGAACCCCTCGGCCTCGACCATACGCTGGAGCATGGCCGGCAGCAGCATTGTGGCAGTCAGCCGTTCGTCCTCGATCAGGCGCAGCGCGGCAGCCCCGTCAAAGCGGCGCATCAGATAGACGCTGGCACCCAGATAAAGCGGCAACAGCGTGTAGGTGCAGCCCGCCGACAGGCAGATCGGAAGCGCCGAAAGCGCCCGGTCGTCGGGGCGGAAGCGCTGCTCGATCGCGCGCTCTTCCATGCCGAAGAGACTGCGCAGCGCGCCCTTGGGCTTGCCGGTGGTCCCCGAAGTGTGAAGCATGATCGTCGTGCCATCCCCGCCCTGGGGTGGATCGGGCGGGGTATCTGACAGCAGGTCCGACAGACGCGGCAATCCGTGGTCGGCCCGAGGCTCATCGCCAAGGGCGATGATGTCGCCCACCACGGTGCGAAACAGGTCCGCATGGTCGATCGCCGCCTCTCCCAGCAGCAATGCCTTGCTGTCGGCGCGGGCCACCACCTCGGCCATGACCTCAGGCGCGATGCGGTAGTTGATCGGTGCGGGGACCGCGCCGATTCCGGTCACCGCCACATAGGCGGCAAGGAAATCGGGATGGTTCTCCGAGATCACCGCCACCTTGTCGTCCGGCCCGATGCCGCGGCGCGCCAGCACCGTCATCATCCGTTCCACGCGGTCGAGGAGATCCGTATAGGTCTGGCTCCGCCCCTCGAACACCACCGCCGGTTTCGTCGGGAACCGCCGGGCGTTCAGCCTCAAGGCGTGCAGAAAAGTCATGGCCATGATCGCGGCCTCAGGTGAAGGCCGAGATACCGAGGATCTCGCGCCCTATGATCAATGTCTGGATTTCCGATGTGCCCTCGGGGATCAGCCCGCCGCGTGTGTCGCGGAACAGCCGCTCGATCGGGTAATCGGTGGAATATCCCAGCCCGCCATGGGCCTGAAGCGCCATAGAGGCCACCTCATGCGCCGCCTCGCTGGCATAGAGCTTGGCGATAGAGCATTCCTTGCGCGCAGCCAGCCCCGCATCGAGCGCCTGCGCGGCCCGGTCGGTCAGCGCGCGCGCCGCTTCGGTGCGGATGGTCATGTCCACGATCAGCTTCTGCACCAGTTGATAGCGCCCGATCACCTTGCCGAACTGTCGGCGCGTCTTGACGTAGTCGATGGACAGGTCCAGCGCCCGCTGCGCCGCACCTGTCGCCCCCGCCGCCACGTTGAGCCGCCCGTAGTTCAACCCGGTGAGGATCGCCTTCAGACCCCCGCCCGCGGGGCCGAGCAGGTTTTCCTTGGGCACCCGTGCATCGTGAAAGGACAGTTGCGAGGTTGCCGTGGCCTTGATGAACATCGTGCCCAGCCGCGAGGCCTCGAACCGGGTTTCGGTCGGATCAACGATGAAAAGACTCAGATCGCCATCACAGCCTTGGGTGAAGGTCCGCGCCACCAGGATTCCGACACGACCGTGAACGCCATTCGTCGTCCACAGCTTGCCGCCATTGATCAGCCAGTGGTCGCCCTTGTCCTCGGCCCGGGTCTGGACCGAGGCGACGTCGGAACCGTGGTCTGCTTCGGTGATCCCGACCCAGACCGGCATCTCGCCGGCCATGACGGGTTTCAGCCACTTCTCCTTCTGCCGGGCGTCGCCCAGATGTTGCAGCAGCGCGGCGACGATGTTGACGGTGTTGAGCAGAACCCTGAGCGACAGCCAGCGATACCCTGCCTCCTCCATCATCATCGCCCAGGTGCGGTAGCTGAGACCATAGCCGCCCGCGTCTTCGGGCAGAAGCCCGCCGAGATAGCCGAACTGGCGAAGCTCGCCCACGATCTCCCAAGGCAGCACGCCCGCCGCCTCACACTCGGCGATGCGAGCCTCGGTCAGCTCGCGCGCCATGAAACCCCGAATGCTGTCACGCAGCATCCGCGTCTCCTGCTGCTGGTCATCGGGGGACGGGGCGATGTGTTCAGCCATACCGCCCTCCGGTGATGTGCAGCGTCTCGCCAGAGATGTATTCCGCCGCATCCGAGGCAAGGAACACCACGCCGTTGGCGATGTCGCGCTCGTTGCCCAGACGCGGGACGGTATTCATCGCCAGCGCGCGCGACTTGATCCGGTCATAGTTCGGAAGCGCCTCGATCATGTCGGTGGCGATGAAGCCTGGCGCGATGGCGTTGACGGTGACGTTGAAACGCCCCTGCTCCATCCCAAGCGCCCTGGTAAAGCCGATGATGCCGGCCTTGGCCGCTGCATAGTTGGTCTGCCCCGGATTGCCGAGATAGGCACGCGACGAGATATTGATGACCCGGCCCCAATTCTGCTCCATGAAATGCGGCACCACGGCGCGCGCGCAGTTGTAGGCCCCTTTCAGGATCACGCCCACCACGGCATCCCAATCCTGCTCTGGCATCTTGGTGATGTAGTTGTCGCGCGGAAAACCGGCGTTGTTCACAAGGATATGGACGGCACCGAATTCTTCGACCGTGCGCGCGACAAGCGCGTTGACCTGTGCCGCGTCGGTGACATCGCAGACGACACCGATCACCGCGTAACCGTCGGCGGCAAGCGCGGCGCGGGTGGCTTCGGTGGATTCGGGGTCGATATCGGTGATCACCACCTTTGCCCCTTCCTCGGCCAGCGCGCGCGCCGTCACCGCGCCGATCCCGCGGCCCGACCCGGTGATGATTGCCACCTTGTCCTTCAGTCCCAATTCCACTTTCTGCTCCTTTGTATTGTCTAATATTCGCCCGAGAACGCTGTTACGATTTCAGGGAAGAAGGCGATCAGCGCCAGAACCGCGAACTCTGCCAGAACGAAAGGCAGCACGCCCACAAAGACCCGCTTGAGCGGCACCCCCGTGATCGAGCTTGCGACAAAGACGTTCATGCCAATGGGCGGCGTGATCAGCCCGATCTCGACGGTCTTGGTGATGAGGATGCCAAACCAGATCGGCGAGTAGCCGAGTTCCATGACCATTGGAAAGACGATCGGCATGGTCAGGATCAGGATCGCCAGCTGATCCATGACACAGCCCAGCAGCACAAAGATCACGATCAGGATCAGGATCACCATTCCCGGACTGACCTCCAGCCCCTGCACATAGGACACCAGCGCCTGTGGTGCCATCGTGAGGGTCACGAAATAGCCGAAGATATGGGCCCCGATGATGATGGTGAAAATCATCGCCGTGGGGCGCGTCGTGCGTTCCAGCGCGCCCATGAAATCGCGCCAGCCCATGCGCCGCAGCATCACGGCGGCGATCAGGATCGCGCCCAAACAGCCCGCCGCCGCGGCTTCGGTGACGGTGACGGCACCGGAATAGATTCCGGCCACCACGAACACGAACAGCACGATCACCGGCCAGAGCTCTCGCAACGACAGGATGCGTTCTCGCCAGCTGTGGCTTTGCACCGGCGGCGCAAGATTGGGGTTCAGCGCGGCCCAGGCCATGGTGATTCCGGCAAAGGACAGCGCGGTGACGAGTCCGGGCACGATGCCGGCGATGAAGAGCCCGCCGATGGAGGTTTCGGTGATAATGCCGTAGACCATGAGCACCACCGAAGGCGGGATCATGATCGACAGCGTGCCGGCCGCCGCCACCGTGCCAACGATCATACCACTGTCATAGCCGTATTTTTTGGCCTCCGGCGCGACAGTGCGGGCCATTGTCGCGGTGGCGGCAGTGGACGAGCCCGACACGGCACCGAAACCTGCGCTGGTGAACACCGTGGCCACAGCCAGCCCGCCCGGCAGATGCCCGACCCACTTGTTGGCGGCGCGGAACATGTCCGACGAGATCCGGCTGGCCGACAGGATCTCGGCCATCAGGATGAACAGGGGTATGGCGGTCAGCAACCACGAGGCTGTGTTGCGATAGGGGGCGACCGACAGGATTCCGAGCGCAAGGTTGAACCCGCCGATCAGATAAAGCCCCACAGTGCCGGCGATGCCCATGGCGAAGCCGATCGGCATCCCGACGACGAGAAGCCCCGCCAGCAGGAAGGACACGGGTGCGAGATATTCCATATTCAAACCGTCCGATCCGTGGTGTCGCGGAGCCGCTGCACGTCGCCCGCCGCGTTCACGAGAAGCCGCAGCACAATCAGCAGGCAGCCGGTCGGCGCGATCACGAGGGCGGTGACAAGCGGCGCGTCGATCTCGCCCGAGGTGCGATACCCGAAATCCCACGCCTTGAGCGCCTCGCGCGAGGCGCCGTAGCACACGAGTGCGAAAAACGCGGCCGCCCCCAGACGCAGAAACACGTCGAGACCGGCGCGCAGCCTGTCTGGCAGCGCCTCGAACAGGATCCCCACCCGCACATGGCCATCGTGCATCTCAAGATAGCTCAGGCTTCCGAACACGATGATGGGCATCAGATAAAGTTCGGTGGCCCCTATGACGCCCTCGATCGGGTCATTCAGGACATAGCGGGTGAAGATCTGGATGAGGATCAGCACCAGCATGATGATCATCGCCACGCGCGACAGCCAGTTCGCCCAAGTGTCTACCCGGTCCATCGCGCGCCCAAGAGGGCCGTGCAATCCAGCCTTGGGCGGCGGCACGGCCTCTCCTTCGGGATCAAGATCATGCTTGTGCATGGTCGCTCACCTTTACTGCTTCTGGTACTTTTCGATATTCGCGCGAAAAGCCTCCAGCACCTCGCCGCCGGGCAGTCCGCGCGCCTCCATGCTGGCGACCCAGGCATCGAAAACCGGGGCCGTGGCCACACTGACCTGTTCGCGCTGTGCTTCGTCGAGAACGATGACATTGATGCCGCCGTCGCGCATCTTGTCCTCAAGCTCGGCGGCCGAACGGTCGGTTTCCTCGGCGACGCGCTGCATCGCTTCCTGCGCCGCCTGCTGCATGGCCTTCTGATGCTCGGGCGCAAGCCCTTGCCACACCTCCTCGCGGATCGCATAAGGTGCCCAGTATACGAAGACATCCAGCCCCATCACGGCTGTGTCGATCACCTCTTCGAGCTTGTAGGAATAGATGCTCGTGGTCGGGAAGATCGCGCCGTCAACCGTGCCGGTACGGATCGCCTGATAGGTTTCGGGGCTGGGAATGTCCACCGGAGCGCCACCCAGGGCCTTGACCGATTCCGACATGTTGCCAGCGATGATCTTCAGCTTGAGCCCCTTGATATCCTCGATGCCGTCGATCTTCTTGCCACGGGTGAAGAGATTGTAGGTCGAGGTCATCACGCCCCAGAGCGGACGCATCCCGTTTTTCAGGAAATCGTTCTCGAGGATCGGCCCCTCCATTACCGTATCGTAGAATGCCGGTGTGCCGACCGTACTTTGCGAGAACAGACCCGGCAGCGTGTGCACACCGGCCAGCGGCATCGTGCCCCCGTTATAGGCCGGCGGCACATAACCTATGTCCACCACGCCCGATTGCACCATCGAGAACATGTCGCGAAGCGAGCCCATCTGCCCGGCACCGAAATACTGGAACTTGACCTCGCCATCGGTCAGTTCGGTCACACGTTCCATCCAGTAGGTGGTACCGCTCTCGACGATATAGTGGCCGGGCGGAAAGGTATCCGCCACCTTGAGGGTTACTTCGGCCGAGGCCACCTGCGGTGCCAGCGCGCCCGCGATCAACAGCGCCGCACCTGCGGCACGCCGATACATTCCGTTCAATACGGTCATCGTAGTTCTTCCTCCCTGCGTCAGCCGGCGCTTCCAGAGCCCGGCCGTCTCTCATGTTTCGGCGGGCACCTCATGGCCCCGTCCGCCGACTCTAACGTCCTGGTCCGATGCAACCACCCGGCACACGGTCCGGTCAATGCAGAAGCGGTGTCCGCCGCGATCCCGCCACCAGATCGCACATACGTGCGATTGCTACATGCGATTGCGCGAACAAAGGCCGCGACAGCCCATCACCGACCGGCGCATTCGCCTATGCCAGAGTTTCGACAACCGAACAGGACGCCGACAATCAGAGCCGACAATCCGCCGCCGCAGGACTTGAGGTGAACCAGAGATCACGCCGGAAGAAAAGCGATGCTCAACAGACGTTGGAACAACGACCTTTCTTTCCCAGATTCCGAACAATTTCTTCACGCATGATCTTAACAATCTCGTTCTCGGATCGCAGGATGACATCCGTTGGCGCAGCAACACCGATGGCAAAAAGGCGAGAATTCTCGTGGCTGGGAAAAGGCATGGAGATCAACCCGGTGCCCTTGACCACTTGATCGGTGGAAAGATAATACCCCTTGGCACGGGTCTCGGCCAACGAAGCGACAAAGGCCTTCACGTCCACTGCCGATTCGCCAGGCGCGCGATAGGCGTTGATCCTTCGTAACAGACGGCGCACCTCTTCATCGCTCAAGCGGCTCATCAGAACCCGACCCACCCCGGAATTCCCCAATGGACGCCGCGTGCCGAGTGAAATGTGGTGGATCGAAGACTTCTTCGGACGGATTACCTGAACATACTCGGCTTCGTCGCCGTTCCTTGTTCCAAGCACAACCATATGCTGCGTTCGCTGCGCGATCGCCTTGAGCAACCGCTGAATGATGCCTTCGCCGAACAGATCCGGATTCATCCAGGAGCCCAGAAGAGGGACGCGTTCGGTCGGGAAGTAGTTCTTGTTTCGGGCATCGTGGCTCAGGAATCCGAGCTTGACCATGCTCTTCAGGAGCGCCGAGGTGCTCGATTGCGGATACCCCAGTTTCTTCGAGACTTCCACGACCGACAGCGGCCGCCGCACCTCGTCGAAATACACCAACGTTTCACAGGTGCGGGCCACTGATTTCACTATATAATCCCCGCCGGTTTTCACCGGCGCCTGATGCGCGTCGTCCATGATCTCCTCCCAGATACCATTATGTGAACAGTATTCTGAAAGTAGAATGGCCGTGTATGTAATGTCTGTCAACTGGCAGAAAATTGCACAAAGCTCGACAAATGCCGCCAGGGGATCGGGAGGATATCGGACTCGTTTATCAGCGCCCTCCCCGCTTGATGGGGATGATTACGGCGTCGGCGGCCACGGCACCTTGCCCACTGGGCCCGACGATCAGCGGGTTGACATCGATGGTCTCAAGCGCTGCCCCGTGATGCGCGGCAAAGGCTGACAGGCGGGCAAGGGCGTCGGCGAGTGCTCCGATGTCGCGTTCAGGCGCGCCCCGGAATGCGTCCAGCAGTTTTCGACCGTGGATTTCGTCGATCATGCGGCGCGCTTCGGCGGGCCCGAAAGGAGCAACCCGGAAGGACACGTCTCCCAGAGCCTCGACCAGCACCCCGCCCAGACCGAACATGACAACCGGGCCGAATGCCGGATCCTGGGTCACGCCCAGTATCGCCTCCAGCCCCGGCGCGGCCTGTTCGGCCACGACCAGCCCGTCGATTCGCGCATCGGGCGCTTTCTCGGACGCCAGTTTCAGGATTCGTGCCCCGGCAGTGCGGACCTCTTCGACCGAGCGCAGGTTGAGCGCCACGCCACCGATATCGGATTTATGCAAGATATCGGGCGAAGCGATCTTCAACACGACCGGAAAGCCCATCTCGGCCGCTGCCTCGGCCGCCGCCTCCGGGGTCTTGGCCAGGATTTCGCGCACGATCCCGATGCCGGCCTCGGCAAGCAGGGCCTTGGCCTCGATCTCGTTCACCATGCCATCCGGCAACGGCGACAGGTCGGGCAGTTCGGGTATCGGGTCATGTTCACCGGCCCGCGCGAACGACCTCGCGAAATAGCGCAATGCGGCCATCGCGCGAACCGCGCGGGTCGGTTCCTCGAACACGATAAACCCCGACTTTTCATATGCGGCACGCCCCTCGGGCTCTGTCAGCGAGCAAAACAGCATTGGCCGACCGGGATATTTTGCGCGGATCCGCTCCAGCCCGGTCCGGATGGCCTCGTTCAGGTCGGCGACCAGGCCGACGGTGGACATGAAGATGATGGCCCCGTCGATGTTGCCGTCGCCAAACAACACATCCATGTTGGTTTCCAGCAGGTCGATCTGGTTGACCAGCTGCGCCGTCACATCAACCGGGTTTCGGACACCGGCAAAGGGCAGCACCTCTTTCAGCTTTTTCTGCGCATGATCGGGAAGCGCAGGCACGTCCAGTTTCAGTTTCTCGGCCTCGTCGGCCATCATCACCCCGACGCCGCCAGACACCGTCACAATGCCGAGCCGGTCGCCCTGCATCATCGAACTTGATTCTGCGCAGGCATAGGTCACATCGAACATTTCATCGACCGATTGCGCCCGGTAGACGCCGTATTGCCGGAAAGCCGCGTCATAGACCGCGTCAGACCCCGCCAGCGAAGCGGTATGCGACTGCGCGGCCTCGGCACCGACCGCACTGCGCCCGACCTTCATCATGACGACCGGCTTTTCCCGGGCACGCGCCAGTTCAAGGGCCTCGACCAGCCTGTCGCGGTCGGTCGCGCCTTCTAGATACCCCATGATCACCCGGGTTTCGTCATCCTGCGCGCAATATGCCACCGCATCGGCAAAATCGACATCGCAGGAATTGCCCGTCGTCGCCCAGAGATTGACCCCAAGCCCACGCATCCTGACCAGCGTCATGCAATACGACCCGAAGGCGCCGCTCTGGCTGACGATCGACACGCCGCCGGGCCTGGGCAGGTGCTTTTCAACACCCGGCGTGAAGGTTGCGTAAAGGTTGTGGCGCACGTTGGCGATCCCAAGGCAGTTCGGCCCGACAAGCCGCATACCCGCTTCGCGCGCGATATCGACCATACGCGCCTGAAGCGCGGCACCTGCGTCATCAACCTCCGAAAAACCCGAACTGAAGATCACCGCGCCACGGACACCGCGGGAGGCGCATTCCTCGACTGCCTGAACAGCAAGTGGTGCAGGCAGCGCGATCACCGCCAGATCCGGGGTTAAGGGAGCTTCGGAGATCGACGGATATGCCGTCAGCCCCTGCACCTCGGGCGATTTCGGGTTTATGGGCAGAATCGTGCCCCGGAACCCGTGACGTATGAGAAAATCCACCGGTCGTCCGCCGATGCGTTTCGGGTCACTCGACGCGCCGATCACGGCAACAGAACGAGGGGCGAAAATGGCATCCATTCCGTCAATTCGCATGGGTCTTCCTTTGATGTTCTAAACGGGTCAGTAGGATTTCGGCAGGCCGAGCGCATGTTCCGCGATGAACGACAGCAACAGTTGCGGTGTTATCGGCGCGATGCGGAACAGGATGGCTTCCCGCACAAGCCGCTCGACATGATATTCCTTGGCATATCCGAAACCGCCGAATGTCAGCTGCGCGGTCTGCGTCGCCTTCACCGCCGCTTCGCCGGCCAGGTATTTGGCTGCGTTCGCTTCGTTTCCGCAGGGCTTGCCGGCGTCATAAAGCGCACCGGCGCTCATCGCCATGAGATTGGCCGCTTCCAGCTCCGCCCAGCAGGCGGCCAGCGGGTGCTGCACCCCCTGATTCTGGCCAATCGGCCTGCCAAAGACGACACGTTCGTTGGCGTAATCCGACGCACGGCGAAGCGCGTTGCGCCCGATGCCCACCGCCTCGGCGGCGATCAGCACCCTTTCGGGATTCAGCCCGTGCAGGATCTGGCGGAAACCCTGACCTTCCTCGCCGATCAGATCCTCGGCCGGAATCGGCAGCCCGTCGATGAACAGTTCGTTCGAATCGACGCATTTGCGGCCCATCTTCTCGATCTCGCGCACCGTGACGAACGTCCGGTCCAGATCGGTGTAGAACAGGCTCAGGCCTTCGGTCGGTTTCCTGACCTCTTCCAGCGGAGTGGTGCGCGCCAGAAGCAGTATCTTGTCGGCGACCTGGGCGGTCGAAATCCAGACCTTCTGCCCATGCACGACATAGCGATCGCCCTGACGCACGGCGCGGGTTTTCAGCTTGGTGGTGTCCAGGCCCGTGGTGGGTTCGGTGACACCGAAACAGGCCCGTTGCTCGCCGGCCACCAGCGGCGGAAGATACTTTTTCTTCTGATCCTCGGTGCCGAACTTGACGACCGGATTCAGCCCGAAGATGTTCATGTGAACCGCCGAGGCCGCGCTGTTGCCGCCACCGGATTCCGCGATGGCCTGCATCATGATCGCAGCATCAACGATTCCAAGACCGGCCCCGCCGTACTCTTCGGGAATGGCGATCCCCAGCCAGCCATTGCGGGCCAGCTTCTGGTGCAACTCGTGCGGGAAACCGCCTTCGCGATCCTTTTTCAGCCAGAACTCATCATCGAACTCTTCGCAAATACGCAGGATCGCCTCGCGGATTCCCTGCTGATCGGATGTCATCTGATAGGTCATGGTGTTCTCCTCAAATCTCGCAACCCGCTCTCAGCGGTTCGGCTCGGCGACGGTGCCGTTTTCGGTGAGCTTGTCGATCTGCCCGGCGTCATATCCGAGCTCTTCCAGCACTGCACGGCTATCAGCGCCCAGGTCGCGGCGCCCGAGCCAGCGCAGCCGCCCCGGCGTCTTGTCCAGCTTTGGCACCGGCCCGACAACCTTGGTGTCGTCACCCTCAACCCCCACAATATCGCCCCGTGCGGCGATCTGCGGATCGGCCAAAATGTCATCGACATCATAGATCATCGCCGCCACGGCATCGTGGGCCTGAAAGATGTCGATCGCCTCCTGTGCGTCATGCTGCGCCACGAAGGCCGCAATCCGCTCGTTGATCTCGTCCCTGTGTTTTGCGAAGCCGTCGAGGTTCTGGAATTGCGGCTGGTCTGCCCATTCCTTTCCACCCGCCGCCTCAAGAAGCCGCCGCCCGGTCGCCGCACTGCCCGCGGTGATGGTGACCCATTTGCCGTCCTTGGCGCGGAACACCCCAGCCGGGGCGTAGGAGTTGGGGGCCTGAAGCCCGTTTCGGTCAACCGGCAGCCCCGCGCCGGTGCGCATCGGGACGTGGTAGTCGATCAGGCGCAACAGAGGCTCGAAAATGGCCAGATCCACCACCTGCCCCCGGGCGCTGCCGTTCTGAATGGCATGAAGCGCCATCATCGCGCCATAGGCCGCCATGAGGCCGGTGGTTGAATCTGCTGCCGGAAATCCGGGATGCATCGGTGCGTTGTCGGCAAAGCCGGTGATATGTGCCAGCCCGCTCATCGCCTCGCCTGCCCGGCCAAAGCCCGGCCACGAAGCACGCGGCCCGGTCTGGCCGTAGCCCGAGATCCGCACGATCACCAGATCGGGGTTCCACTCGTGCAAGACCTCCGGTGCCAGACCTGCCCGTTCAAGCACACCGGGGCGAAAGTTCTCGATCAGGACTTGCGCGCCCTCCACCAGGCGGCGCAGCACGTCGCGCCCCTCGTCGGATTTCCAGTCCAGCGCGACCAACCGCTTGTTTCGGGCCAGGGTTTTCCACCATGCACCGACTCCGTCGCTGGCGCGCGCGCTCAGCGCCCGAAGCATGTCGCCCTGCCCCGGTCGTTCGATCTTGATGACATCAGCGCCAAAATCAGACAGCAGAGCACCGCACATCGGCGCGGCAATCACATGCCCCATTTCAATCACCCTGATATCGCTCAGCGGCCCGTCTTTCATCTTCACTCGGCAGTCTCCCGGATTGTCATTTTTCGGTCGTCAAGCCCAAACCTTCAGGTCCAGCGCCCCTAGTCTTCCCGAAACCGAAATCGATTGCGAGAACAATCGAACACCCGTTAGAACCTCAAAGCAGGTTGCGAAATTTTTACTTGACGGAGAAAGAAATGGCTGAGCCAAGCTCGAATCGAATGGCTGAACGTCGACGTTCAGTTGCGGAGGCACTGAACGGATTATTCGATCCACGCACCATCGCGGTGGTCGGGGCGTCCCGCACCAAGGGCAAGCTCGGGCAGGCCGTGCTGGCGCTGCTGAAGAGCAACGGCTACCGCGGCAGAATCATTCCGGTGAACCCTTCGGGCGGGGAAATCGAGGGCCTTCCGGCGGCGCGCCGCCTGGAAGATATCGAAGGCCCGATCGACGTGGTCGTTCTCGCGACCCCGGTCGGCATCGCTCTCGATGCGCTGGAAACCTGCACCCGGCTCAATGTGAAAGTCGTGGTCGGGGTGACCTCGGGTTTTTCCGAAGCCGGCGAAGAGGGGCATGAAAACGAGATGCGGCTGCGCCGGATCATGAAGGACGCGCCCTTTCGCCTGATTGGGCCGAACTGCGAAGGCGTGGTGCGCCCCGCAGCGGACCTGCAACTGACCTTCAGCCCCATGTTCAACGGTCTCAGGCCCGGCCCGGTGGCCATGATTTCCCAGTCCGGCGCGCTCGCGGGCCTTATGGCGTTGCTTCTGGGCGAACGCGGCGTGGGTATCAATGCTATCGTCTCCAGCGGCAACGAATCGGATCTGACCGCCGCGGATCTGCTCGACTATCTGGGCAACGACCCGCAGACGCGCGTGGTTCTGTGCTATGTTGAGGAACTGCGCGACGGGCGCCGCTTTGCCGAGGCGGCCCAACGGCTCACAAGAGCCGGAAAGCACGTCGTCGCGGTCAAGGGCGGACGAAGTCGCGCCGGATCGCGCGCTGTCCAGTCGCATACCGGCGCGATGGCCGGGGACGACCGGGTGATCAGTGCGGTCTTCCGCGAAACCGGGGTTATCCGCGCCCGGGAATCCGTGGCTGCCGTCGATGCCGTCACGGCCCTCGCCGCAGGCAGACGGCCCGCCGGCAACCGCGTCGGAATCATCTCTGTCACCGGTGGGCTTGGCGTCGAGATGACCGACCTGGCCGAAAGCGCCGGCTTCGAGGTTCCTGTCCTGAACGAGGCGACGCAGACCGCGCTGGCGCGCTATGTGCCGTTCTACGGGTCGGTGTCGAATCCAGTCGATCTCACCGGCGTCGTTCTGGCGAATCCTACCTATGTGGGCCGTTGCCTGGAGGCCGTGGCAGCCGATCCGGGCGTGGATATTGCCATCGCAATTATCACATTTGTGCCGGATCAACAGTTCATCGAGGCGTTGGCCGAGGCGTTCGACAGCACCGGCAAGCCGGTTCTGATCGTCTGGACCGGCTCGGCGCGCAGCAATGCTTCGGGCGACGCGCTGCGCGAACGGGCTGTCCCGGTTTATGATTCGCCCGCGCGGGCAGCGTCGGGCCTTGCGGCGCTGGCGGCCATGACAGGAGAAGTGGCATGACACCGAGGGAAACACTGGAAAACTGGCAGCGCACCGGACGCAAAGTGGTCCATGAGGCCGATGCGAAGGACCTGCTGCAACGGATCGGCATACCGGTGCCGAAACGCGACCCCGCCGAGGGGCGCTGTGTCGCCAAGCTGTGTCACGACGACTATCCGCATAAATCCGATCATGGTCTCGTCCGGCTGGGTCTCTCGCCCCAAGAGGCGAAACAGGCCGCCGCCGAAATGGCGCAACGGATTGCGGGTGGCACGGAGCTGATCGAGCAAATGGAAGAGGGATCCGTGGCCGAATGGATCGTCGGCTGCAAACGCGACGACACCTTTGGCCCGATCGTTCTGGCCGGCCCCGGCGGAATTCTGGTGGAACTGATCGACGCGGCCGAAATCCGGCTCGCTCCGGCAGACCCGCAAACCGCCGAGGCGATGGTGAATTCGGGCCCCGGTGCGAGGTTGCTGGCGGGCCTGCGCGGCGCGGAACCCGCCGACAAGGGGGCCCTGGCGGACCTGATTTCACGCATATCTGTTTTCTTCGCCGAAAACGCCGATCTGATCTCGGAAATCGAAATCAACCCTGTGATACTTCGGGCAGACGGGAAAGGTCTGGTCGCTGCCGATGCCTTGATCGTGTTGTCGCCCAAGACAGATGAACAGGAGAATTTCACGTGATACATCACCCTTTCGGAGAGCTGTCACTGGGCCAGACCGGCGTATCCAGCGGGCGGACGATGACGGAAACCGATGTCGTCAATTTCTGCATGCTCACCGGGAACTGGCTCGAACTGCATTCCAACATCGAGCACGCCAAAGAGGCGATCTATGGTCAGCGCCTTGTTCAGGGCAGCCTCGTGTTTTCCATCGTCAACGCGATGATCCCCTTCGACAGCTCGGTGCTCGCCGCCTTCTACGGCTGTGACAAGCTGCGCTTTCTTCGGCCCACCTTCATCAACGATACCCTCTGGGCCCGCGCAGAGATCATCGATCTCAAGGATCACGACGAAAAGCACGGCGTGGTGACCAACAAGCTGGAAGGGATCAACCAGCGCGACGAGACGGTGATGCGCTGCGAGTTCAGCCTGCTGATCCGAAAATCCCGCCTCGATCACCCCGGAGAACCGCCCAAGGTCCGGGCCGCGCACAACGCCACACAAGGAGAGAGCGCATGAACTTTCTGACCCCCGAGCAGGAGATGTGGCGCAAGACGGTCGAGCGTTTCATCGACGAGGAGATCGGTCGCGAGTATATCCGCAAATGCGACCGTGAGCGCGAATACCCCTATGAGGCCTACGAAAAGGTGGCCAAGCAGGGTTGGCTCGGCATCCTGTTCTCGGAAGAGAACGGCGGCCTCGGCGGTGACATCATGGATTATGCCCTGATGTGCGAGGGGCTGGCAAAATACGGCTTCGACTTCTCCACCGGCCTGATGGTCGCCACCTTCACCGCGATGAATATCGAGAAATTCGGCACGCCCGAACAGAAGGAGCGGTATATCCAGCCGTTCCTTGATGGCGATATCCGCTTCTCGATCTCGATTTCCGAACCCGGTGCCGGCTCGGATGCGGCCTCGACCAAGACCCGCGCGCGGCGCGACGGCAACGGCTGGGTGGTCAAGGGGCAAAAGCTCTGGTGCTCGGGCGCGACGGCCGACAATGCGATCCTCGCCATGCTGACCCGCACCGACCCCGACGCCCCCAAGCACAAGGGGCTGTCTGTGTTCCTGATCCCCAACGACACCGAGGGGCTGGACATCCGCAAGCTGCCAACTCTGGCGCGGCGCGCAACAGGCACCACCGAAATCTTCGTCGACGACGTGAAACTGCCCGCCGATGCGCTTCTGGGGGCCGAAAACGACGGCTGGAGAATCATCACCGACCATCTGGAACTGGAACGTGTCGCCGTGGCGGCCGCCTATGTCGGCAATGCCCAGACAGCAGTGAACGATGCCCTGCGCTATGCGCATGAACGGATCCAGTTCGACAAGCCGATCTTCGACTTTCAGGTGATCCGTCACATGCTGGCCGACATGCAAACCCAGGTCGACGCCGCCCGACTGCTCGTCTATCGCGCCGCCAGCCTGGCTGCGGCCAAGAAGCCCTGCACGCGCGAAGTGTCGATGGCAAAGCTCTTTGCCTCCGAGACGCTGCAAACCGTCACGCGCAACGGAATGCAGATCCTCGGCGGTCATTCCATGCTGCCCGACGCGGATATGGAGCGGTATTTCCGCGAAGGAATGCAAAGCACCATCGGTGGCGGGACCTCGCAGATTCAGCGCACGCTGATCGCCAAGACCATGCGCCCGAACTGACATCGGGACCGCTTGGGGACACGACCGCACAACAAAGGGACAGAGCATATGAAAAACGGACGCGATCCGGTGATCGTCGGCCTTGCCGACGCGCCAATCGACGACGGGAAATTCGTCACCAAGGCCTCGGTTCTGGGCCATGCCGCCCTGGTGGCGAAGGCCGCCGTCGAGGAAGCCGGCCTGACGCTTGATGATGTCGACGGTCTTTTGACTGCCGGCATGTGGGGCGTGCCGGGGCCCGGTCAGCTCGCCACGGTGACGCTGGGCGAGTATCTGGGCATCATGCCGACCTATGTGGATGGCACCAATATCGGCGGCTCGGCGTTTGAGGCGCATGTCGCACACGCCGCGATGGCGCTGCGCGAAGGCTATTGCGAGGTTGCCCTGATCGTCTACAGCTCCGATCAGAAATCCCTGCGCAGCCGCAATCTGGGCGGTCGTCCCTCGGTTCTGTCGATGCAGCACGAAACGCCCTACGGGATGCCGACGCCTGTGGGCGGCTACGCGATGGCGGCGCAGCGTCACATGCACGAATATGGCACCACCTCCGAGAATCTGGCCGAGATTGCCGTCGCCGCCCGGAAATGGGCGCAGCTGAACCCCGCCGCGACGCGGCGCGATCCGCTCACAGTCGATGACGTCCTGTCCAGCCCGATGATCTCGGAACCGCTGCACCTGCTCGACTGCTGCCTTGTCACCGACGGCGCGGGTGCCATCGTGATGACCACCGCCGAGCGCGCCAGGGACCTCAAGACCAAACCCGTCGCGGTCAAGGGCTATGGCGAAGCGCACACCCATTGGGCCATCGGAGAGATGCCCGATCTCGCCCGCCTGCTGCCCGCGCAAAAGGCCGGCGAAATCGCGATGAAAATGGCCGGCGTAAGCCATTCCGACATCGACGTGGTCGAGGTCTACGACAGTTTTACGATCACGGTCCTGCTGACGCTCGAAGCGCTTGGCTTCTGCAAGATCGGCGAAGGCGGCGATTTTGTCTCCGGCCAACGCACGGCACCCGGTGGTGCCTTTCCCATGAACACCAATGGCGGTGGCCTTTCTGCGCTGCATCCGGGCATGTACGGGATGTTCCTGCTGATCGAGGCGACCCGCCAGTTGCGGGGCGTTTGTGGCGACCGGCAGGTCAAGGGGGCCGAAACCGCGCTGGTGCATGGCACGGGGGGCACGCTGTCCTCTGGCGCGACCGTGATTTTGCAGAAGGACTGAGCCGATGAGCACTGAAAAACCGCTTCCGGTGATCGACCACGACAGCGCACCCTATTGGGAGGCCGCGCGCGAGGGCCGTCTCGACATCCCGCTTTGCGGCGATTGCGGCAAGCATCACTTCTATCCGCGTGCGATCTGCCCGCATTGCCATTCCGACAACCTGAAGTTCGATACGGTCAGCGGGCGTGGCGTGGTGCATACCTTCACCATCGCCCGCCGCCCCGCAGGCCCCGCCTTTGCCGACGACGTTCCTTATGTTGTCGCGTTGATCGAGCTGGAAGAAGGCCCGCGGATGATGAGCCGGATCCAGACCGACGATCCCGAGACCGTGCAGATCGGAGCCAGGGTCGAAGTGACCTTCGTTAAAGCCACCGACGAGATCACCTTTCCCTACTTCAAGATGACATGATGAAAGGGGCCAGAGGCCCCGACTGTCCCACTCGGAAAGGGCCGCCACAGAATACCTGTGGCGGCCCTTTTTTGTGACGCGGCGGGGACATCATCCGGTGCTGACCGCCTGCCGCTTTCCGCGCAGAAACCGCCATGCCACCAGACAGACGAGCGCCAGCCCGCCGATAATGTCGGCCATAGGCGCAGCATAGAACAACGATGCGGCCGTCGCCAGAAACAACCCCCGCCCCAGCAGGGACAGCGTTCCCCCGAGGTAACCGCTCAACCCGACGCTGACGGCGAAGATGGCGGCGCTTGCCACACCCAGATCCAGAACGATCTGAACGGACCCGCCCTGCGCCAGAATACCCGGCCTGAACACGAACAGGAACGGCACCACATAGACCGCACCGGCAAGCATCAGCGCGCGGCCGGCCACCTTCCAGAAATTGGCTCCGGCCAGTGCGGCGGCGGCATAGACGCTGGCGCAGACCGGTGGCGTGATGGCCGACAGGATCGCGTAGTAGAAGACGAACAGGTGGGCCGTCATTTCCGGCAGGCCAAGCCGCACGAGACTGGGCGCGGCAACTGCCGCCGCCAGAACGTAGGAGGCCGTCGTCGGCACATCCATGCCCAGCACGATTGCCAGCACAGCCGCCAGCAGCAAGGCGACGATCAGGCCTTGGTCGGACGCGGAAAAGAGCAGGTTCGAGATTTTGACACCGGCCCCCGTCGCCGTCAGAACCTTGACCACGATCGCGGCACAGGCCAGCAGCGCGGCGATCATCACCAGTGCGCGACCGGCTTCAACCATCCCCTCGTAAATGTCGCGGGCCAGCCCGGCCCAGCACGCCCGCAACCCCTGCGCGCGGGCTTCCTGGGCAAAGGGGCGCACAGCCGCGCAGGACAGGATCAGAACGATGATCGACGCGGCACCCGCAAAGCTCGGCGTATAGCCCTGAAACAGGAAATAGACCACCGTCCCGATGGGAAGAAACAGCGGGATCGCCTTGTCAGGTGCCAGAAAATCCATCGGTTTCGGCATTTCGCTCTTTGGGGTGGGCTGAAGGCCTGTGCGACGGGCATAAAGATCCACACCCAGCCATATCGCAAGGTAATAGAGAAATGCCGGGCCGATCGCGGCCAAGGCGATCTGGGAGTAGGGAATGTTCAGGAACTCGGCCATGATGAAGGCGGCTGCCCCCATCACCGGCGGCGTCAACTGACCGGCCGAGGAGGCGACCGCCTCGACCGCGCCGGCAAAGGCCGGCGGGTAGCGCAACCGCTTCATCGTGGGGATGGTGATCGAGCCTGTCGCCATGACATTGGCCACCGCCGATCCGGTCACCGTCCCGAACATCGCCGAGGACAGCGCACAGACCTTGGCGGGGCCGCCGAACGTGCGCCCGGCGATCCAGGTGGCCATTTTCATGAACACGTCGGTCGCCCCGGTGGACAGCAGCAACGCCCCCAGAAGCACATAGATCGTGATGACCCGCGCGCCCACATCCGCGAGATAGCCGAAGATGCCGGTGGTTGAGCTGTAGAAGGTCTCGACCGCCGTGCGCGCCGAAACACGCGGCGGGCGCCAGCCCCCGTCAATCAGATCATACCCGAAATAATAATAGAGAACCGTGATCAGCGCGAGCAGGGGCAGGAACCAGCCGATCACCCGTCGGGCCGCTTCGAGCGTCAGCAGGACGGCCAGCAACCCGGCTGCCTTGTCGAGCGGGCCGTATTGCACCATGATGTCGGAAAAGCGATGCCGGTTCACGATCACATAGAGGCAAACCCCAAAGGCCAGGAGGCCGAGCGTGATATCGATGGTCCGCTCCAGGCCGTTTCGGCTGCCGGTCCGTGACGCGCGCGCGGCGTAAAGGAAAAAGGCACCGCCCAGACCGAAGCCGATGAAGATGGGTCGTTGCACCAGTGGTTCGAACTGTCCGAACAGGGCGTTGTAAAAATGCAATGCGACGAACGCCGCGAACAACGCGCTGAGCGCCTGCGCTCCGCGCCGCTCCCAAGGTGAAGCTTCGGTCGATGACTGTTTCATGTTTCCTCCCGAGACGGCGGGGCGCATGTGGCGCCCCGCTCGACCGGTCTTTTTGACCGGCGGTGTGACTGTCCGCAGTGCGCAATCACTTGCCTGCGGCTTCTTTCCAATATCGCGCCGCGCCCGGATGATAGGCTATGCCGGTCTCGATGGTGGCGACGGCATCGGCGGCGATGTCGTAATCCGCCAGTTGCGGCCAGGCTTCGACCAGCAGCTCCATGTTCTGGTGGATGCTGCGGGCGATATCATAGGCGGTCTCGTCGTCCATGACGCCGGTGCGGGTCAGGAAGAACACATTGAGCTTGGGGACCCGCATCTCCTCGGAGCCCGGAATAAGCCCTGCGGGAAGGGTTGTGAAACCGACGCCCTCCATGGCTTCCGTCGCCGCTTTCTCCTGCTCTTCGGAGAAGCCGATCAAGCGCATCTTGGTGCTTGTCATCAACTCTTGCAGGGTCGCATCGGCAGAGTTCGAGGCACCGTATTTGCTGTAGCCGATGATCTGACGGTTCTTTATGCCTTCCACCGCGTCACCGACGGCACCGTGCACAAGATCGGCGTTGATGCCGAACATCGACAATACGGTGGTCGTCAGGGTCTCGGCGGCCGATCCCCGGATGCCGGGATTGAATTTCTTCCCGTCCAGATCATCGAGCGAGGTCACGCCCGAATCCTCGGTTACGGCAAATAGCAAAACCGAGGCGCTGTAGGGATAAAGTGCAACCGTGTCGGGAATTGCATTGCCTTCGAACTTGCCGGTTCCGTTTCGGGCCGAGATAAGAATGTCGGTGGTGGCAAGGCCGAGATCGATTTCTTCCCGCGCAAGGCGCAGGACATTGTCCACGCTGGCACCGGTCTCGATCACGTTGACGGTGGCACCTTCGATGCCGGTCTCGATCGCCTTGCTCATTGCCACCGAGATCGTGAAGTGGCTGGAGGTCGGGCTTGTGGTCCCCATCGTGATATCCTTGGCCGAAACCGCCCCGCCCACAAGAATGGCACTCAGGGCGACCGCGGCACCGATTGCGCCCCGGCTTCCGGTTGTTCTGCGTTTGAACATGTCTTCCTCCCAGTTGTTGTTCAAAATTATCGGAACTCTGCGCGTCAGGCGCGCAGAGTTCCGGTCTTGTCGATCCGCTCGCGCAGGACGGTCAGTTCTTCGTCTGTTGGCGGCGGCGTCTGCGGCACGTCGCCCGTGATCCCAAGATCGAACCCCGTGTGGCGCTGAACCTCTTCGGCCGTATTGCCCGCATGGACCGATTTGAGCCGCATCCGCAGCGTCGTCTTGTCGAAATCCATGACCGCGCGCGGTGTCACCACAAAACGCGGTCCTTCATTTATCAGGCCGGCCTCGCATTTGGCCTCGGGCCCGGAAAGATGGCCCGGTATGGTGATGAAATCCACTTTCTCCACGAAATTCCGCGCCGTATGAACCGTGGGACAGATATAGAATCGCGTCGAGGTGTGGCAGTAGGACAGGTTGGCCGCCCCCGGCCCGCGCATCTTGGGCGCGTGCAGTGTGCCACCGACGTGATGCAGGTTGATGTTGCCATAGGCATCGTGCTGCAACCCGCTATGAAAGAAAAAGTCCAGCCCGTGATGGCTGTGGCCGAAAAGCTCGATGAACGTCTCGGCGGCCTCGCAGCGGCCCAGGGCACGGTCGTCCAGCATCGAGGGATAAAGACGCCCCGGCAGCGGGTTGAAGAACATCTCTCCGCCGATTGTCAGGTTGGGTGCGTGCAGTTCGCGCGCCAGAGCGATCGCCGCCATCGGCACCAGGGCCGCAGCACCCGCCGCGCCCAGCTCGCCGTCGGCCAGGTCGCGGGCCAGCACGACAACCATCTGCTCAAGGGGGGAAACTGCCGCGCTCATCTCTTCCGCGCCTCCGCTTCGAGCCGGGCGAGATATCCGGCACCGCCAACCGCTTCGATATAGTCATCCTGGCTTTTTGGCCCGGTCACATGACGCGCGATGTAGGCGTCCAGCCCTGCGCGGTCGCCGGCACGGGCGGCATCGCCCAGGTCGGCGTAGGCGTCGATATGATCCTCATCCATCGCGTAATTGGGGAAGCTCGCGGTGGGGTGTGCGCCGTAGGGCAGCTCGACCACCGCATCGACATAATGGCCCGGCACCGTGACCCGTGACGGATCGTCCAGAATGACGTTGTCCGGCACGATCCGGTCCACGCTGGCAATCACCATGTCCGAGGCGCGCGCCATCAACTGATCGGCATAGACCATCGTGCTGAGATGGCGCAGGTTTCCCCAGCGGTCGGCCTCCTGCGCGTGCAGAAACGTGACGCGGGGCCGGATCGGCCCGACCGCGTGAATGCGACGTCCCGAAAAGGGACAGTCGATCTCGCGGATCAGCGGATTATGCTTCAGAACGTCTGATCCGCGCAGCGCGTCGATCGGCTGAAACGGCACCCCATGAGCCGAGGCCATGAGCCCGCCCACCACGGTCAACGCGTCAAGAGCGTGGGCAGTCACCTGCCCGGCCTCAACCGCGCTGCGAAAATTGGGGCAAAGACGGTTCTCCAGCGTGACGCCGGGAATGAATACCTGCTCGACCGCGCCAGCCGCGATCATCAGATCAATGTCGTAGCCCGCGCCGGGCGAGGAATAGACATGCAGGCCACTTGCGCCCGCAGCCAGCAGCGCGCGCACCAACGCAACCGGCCGACCCTGCTTGAACAGCCCGCCAAGGCATAGCTCAGGACGGTCCTGCAAAGCGTCCAAGGCCAGACGCGCTGCGTCCTGGAGCCCCGCGACCTTGCTGCGACGTGTGGGATTCGTGTTGCCTTCCATCGTAAGGATCGTCGCTCCGATGCTTCTGATTCCCTGCCAGACCGCCGCAGGATTTTCACAGGACAACTATACTGGAATGCACGCGATCCAGCACCTTCCGGCAGGTGACGGGCATGATCGAGCACATATGTGCGATTGGCCGCGCCCGACACAGGATCACGAAATCACAGCAGCCCCGTTGCGACACCGCCACCGACGATGAGCATGATGAGGACGATGCTGGCAAGACCGAACACGCCGTTCCAGCGCAAACCGATCGTCACGGGCCGTTCCCCGACGATGGAAGAGGCATAAACGACGGCTGTGATGGCTGGCCCAATGCAGATTATGCTGCTCCAGCCGCCGGCCAGCGCAAGGCCCAGAGCGAGCGGCGACAAACCATCTACGCCGATACGGTTGACCACTTCCGCCAGCAGCACTACCGAGATCATCGGGTGCACACCCAGCAGCCCCGTCAGGAACACCGTGATGACCAACAGCACAACGGTCAGGACAGGCCGCGTGGCAATCAATCCGAGGTGGTCGGCTATCCATTCAACCGGGACGACCTCCAGTGCAACAAGACCGATGAATCCCGCCGAAGCGATAACGCTCATTTCGGTCGCGTATCCCGGTGCCTGGGCCACGAACCGGCGCGCGATGTCGGGAATAGTGCCGATGCCTCCGCGCAAACCGACCCAAAAAAGCGCATAAAGCGGCACGATAGTGATCAGGACGGTCTGGAAACTGAATTCGGTCGCCCTGTCCAGCGCCACCACGACCGCCCCCAGAACAAGGATATGACCGGCGACGATAACGACCGCCCAATGAGCCCAGCGCGGCAAGTCTCCGGTCAGCGCCGACGCGCGACCCCGCGCCGAGGGCGGGTGCCACCATTCCACCGTGTCCAACAGCCACCCCAGAAGGAAAAGCACCCCGGCCAGCGCAATTCCGTAAGGGGCGAAATTCGACCATTGGAGCCCCGGAATCGTGAGAATCATCAGGTTGAGAGCGACCCCGAACGGCGTCCACAACGCGATCGAGGAAAACCCCCGCATACAGGCGCTCACCATCCTGCGCTTGCGGGCCTCGAACACGAAATCATCCATTTCATGGCGGTGGGCCTTCAACCCTTTCATGATGACTTCAAGCATCACGCCCAGCCCGCCAAGGTTCAAAAGCACGCCAAACAGATGGCCCCCTGCCCCCAGCGAGGCGTAGCGGCGGGTCGGCGGCTGCAAGGTCAGGAATTCTCCGGCAACCTCGACAAACGGGTCACGGGTGGCCGCGATACGCAAGAAGGCGACAGCCGTCAGCAGCGCTGACAGGAAAACGACACGCGCCGCCGCCTCGGCGAAAATATCCGCTCCGATACCATCGGCCAGCGCCAGAACGGCAATCGCGAACGAGATTAAAAGCAAAACCCGTCCGACGCGGGCAATGTTGCGGAACGCGATCACGAGATAGACGCCAAAGAACCACACGACCGCGATCGACAGGCCGCTGGCGGGAAAGACACCCTGCACGATGCCGCCGCCAAGACAGATCATCAGGCAGATGGCGGCAATCGGGTTGCGCACCGCAGATCGTTTCAGAGCATCAATAAACGACATCTGCACCCGCTCTTCCAAGGCCGTTTGGCCCTCTTGCGAAGCGGCGACCGGTCTGACCGCGCCAGACACGCCGGTCGGGCAGCGTTGTCGTCAATTCCAGCTTCATCCGCTGCTGCCCGCAACGCGCCCTTGTCTTCCGGACCATTCACGCAGACACCCATGGCCGCCGTTCTTCTCGACTCTTTCATGACACGTCCGGTGCCTGTTCTCAAAGTGATTCAGACGGCATGACTCGGTAAACTTGCCTCAATCCGGGGAGATAACAACGCGACAACCCCCTTCAACACACTTCAACACATATGTGCGAACAGGTGGGTGCCCAACCCCGGACGTTTCCGCAACCGCAGAGACCGGCCGGCGCGAAGAATACTTGATCTCTTGGCCGGATCAGGCGATCCCGACGTCAAGGAACATGCCACTTGGGGAATGTCGGTGGATAACAGCAAGCGTGGCATTGCAGGTCGGGGCGCGGCCCCCCATGTTTTCAGCCGACGCAGAAAACACGATGCTGGGAAAAGGCTTGGATCAGACAAATGAAATATGCGCGTATCCTGATGATCCCCATCCTCTGGGCGGCGATGGCCCTGCCGGCGGCAGCACAAAAGCTATCGCTCGCAGAAATATCCTCCTATCTCAATGATTTGCGAACGGCCCAGGGCCAGTTCACGCAGGTCAACGAGGATGGCACGGTCAGCACGGGGCGGATCCTGCTCAAGCGGCCTGGCCGGGTCCGATTCGAATATGATCCGCCCGAGGCCGCGCTGGTGGTGGCCGATGGCGCCACGGTGGGCATCATTGATCCGCGCTCGAACGAGCGGCAGGGCTTTCCGCTGCATCGCACGCCGCTCAAGATCATCCTCGCGCGCAATGTCGATCTCACGCGCGAGCGGATGGTCGTGGGCCACGCCAGCGACGGCGTGACCACCACGGTACGCGCGCAGGACCCGAAAAACCCCGAATATGGCAGCATTGATCTGGTCTTCACCGCCAATCCGGTGGAGTTGCGCCAATGGGTCATCAACGATGCCAATGGCGGCAGCACCACGGTTATCCTGGGGGATTTGCGCCGGGATGTGCGCCTTGACGATGATAAATTCGTCATTCCCGGCACGCAGGATCACCGCATCGACCGCTGAGCGGGCGCGCGCTCCACTGGCGGCTTGATCTGATCTTTAGAGTGGATGCCGCACGCAACCGCAAGGATAATACCCTTGACCATCGCCAACACGATGAGTCTTGTCGGCAAAAGCGGCTCCCGCACAGTGAAACAGGCAGATTGCCCGGAAAATGCGGGTTGATAGCACCTCCTGACATGGGGCAAACTGCAATACCGGAGAGGATCAGGATATGGTCAGTGATTTCACCCGCCGCCTGACGCGGTTCATCGCCGCGCCGCATCGGCTGGACGCGGAAAATGCCGAGCAGGCCGCGCTTTGCGTGGAGGATACGGTGGCTGTCATCTACGGCGGGTGGCACGAGCCGGTGGTCCGTCGGCTGGCAGCACTTGACGGAGACGGAGCGGCCGCGCCCGTGGATACATTCGGCAAGGGCGACGTTGAACGGTCCGCGTTTCTCGGCGCCGTCGCTGGTCATGCGCTCGACTTCGACGATGTCCACACGCTCAGCGTAACGCATCCCAGTGTGGTCTTTGTGCCGGCGCTGATGGCCATGGTCGACGCGCGGCCCGAGACGGCCGCCCGTGTCGCCTCCGCGCTTGCGGTGGGAACGGCCGTCAATGTCGCGCTGGGAAAGGTCCTGGGCTTCGGTCACTACGACAAGGGCTGGCACGCCACCTCGACGATCGGGGCCGTGGCTGCTGCGGCGGCGGTCGCGCATCAGATTGACCTCGACGAAGAGGCCATCGGCAATGCGCTGTCGCTGGCCGCGTCGCTGGCCGGCGGATTGCAGATCAATTTCGGCGCGATGGCGAAACCGATCCAGGCCGGCAACGCCGCCCTTGTCGGACTGCGCGCCGCCCGCATGGCCGAGGCCGGCATCACCGGTGCCCCCGACATCTTCGCGCCGCGCGGCTTCTTCGACCTTTATGCCGGCCGGGACGGGCTTGCGGGCAACCCCGCCGAGGTGGTGCCAAAGATCGATCTGGGCAGCGTGTCGCGCAAGCTTTATCCCTGCTGCTATCTCACGCACAGGATGATCGCGGCAGGGCGGCATCTCTACGCGGAACGGGGCGGAGAGGCGGTGCCCGATGGGTCCGTGATCGAAATGACGGTGCCCAAGAGCGTCATGGTGCCTCTTCATGTCACCGACCCCAAGGATGGAATGGAAGCCAAGTTCTGCGCCGCCTATACCCTGTCCACCGCGCTGCATCAGGGCAAGGTCGGGCTTGCGGATTTCGAGGGCAACAGCCCTCACCGTCCCGAGATCCGCCGTCTGATGGACATGGTAACCATCGAAACCGAATCTGACGCGGAGCACGATCGCGTCGGTGTGGATCACGGGGCGGTCCGTGTCCGCCTGCGCAAGGGAAACGAAACTCTGGCCGAATCTTCGGTCGCGGCACATCCCGGTTCGCCCTCGGACCCGGCGAGCCCCGCCGAGATCGGAGACAAGATCGCCGATTGTCTTGAGAAATACCGCAGAGACGGCGGCGCGCCACCGTCTGCCGGGGCGTTCCGTCGGGATTTGCGCACACGGCTGAATCTGCCGCAGCTGGGTCAATCGACGGCCCCCGACGGCCAATCAGGCCATGTGCGGGACAATGGATCGGCACACGGCACGTCATCCGCCAACAAAGCACCGTCTGAAAGGACCACCTGATGGAATCGATGATCCATGACATGGCCGAGCGGCTTTTCCGCAACCACGTCAGCCACCGCCTGCGCGAGGACGCCGCTGCCGGACAATGCCCCGAGGCCCTCTGGACGCTGATCGAGGAGGCCGGGCTGACCATGGCGATGGTGCCCGAAGAGGCCGGCGGTTTCGGCGTGCCCGCGGCCGAGGCGCTTGGGCTTGTGCGCATCTCCGGGGCACATGGCCTGCCGCTGCCACTGGCCGAAACCCTGATCGCGAACGCGGTGCTGGCCAGCGCGGGACTGGCACCGCCCGGCGGCAGGCTGACCATCGCCGAGGGCGCGGCGCTGCGGCTGGAACGGCGCGGCGCGGCCATCCATATACGCGGGCCGCTGACATTGGTGCCTTTTGCCCGCTGGGCCGACCGGATCGTGACCGTCGCCGCGCTGGACGGCACAGATCATGTTCTGTCTCTGCCGGTGAAGGATCTGGCCCTCGCACCGGGGCACGATCTCGCCGGGATGCCGCGCGACGATGCCGAGGTCGATCTTGCGCTGACAGAGGCCGATGCAAGGCCCCTGCCCCGGTCGATCGGTGGAATGCGCGAGCTGGGTGCACTTATCCGAAGTCTGGCCATGGCCGGCGCGATGGAGACCATCGTAAAGATGAGTGTCGAATATGCCAACGACCGGGTCCAGTTCGGACGGCCGATCGGCAAGTTTCAGGCGATACAACACTACCTCGCGACGATGGCCGGAGAAACCGCCGCGTCGCGCACCGCCGCCGAAATGGCGGCCGACAGCTATGATACGCCCGCCTTTGCGCTGACCGTTGCCGCCGCCAAGAGCCGCTCCGGGGAAGCCGCGGAAAAGGTCGGTGCGCTGGCACATCAGGTTCATGGGGCCATTGGCTATACCCAAGAACACGCGCTGCACCATTTCACCAAGCGTATCTGGAGCTGGCGCGACGAGTTCGGCACCGAGTTGGACTGGACAACGGAGCTGGGGCGGGCCGCCCTGTCGAGCCCCCGCGACACATTCTGGCATTTCATCACCGACAGCACAGCACAAGGCACACCGGCATGACCCTTACCGCATTCCCTCCCCCCCCGCCCGGCGCCGATTACAACGAGCTCAGGCAAGAGGTCCGGGCGTTTCTGGCCGAGGAACTGGCTGATTTCCCGCCCGAAAAGCGCGCGAAATCCTGGAACGGGTTCAGCCGCGACTTTTCGCGCAAGCTGGCGCAGCGCGGTTGGGTCGGCATGACCTTTCCCAAGGAATACGGCGGGCACGCGCGCAGCGCGCTGGAACGTTACGTCGTGTCCGAAGAGCTGCTGGCCGCCGGTGCGCCGGTGATCTCGCACTGGATCGCCGACCGTCAGAGCGGCCCGCTGATTCTGGCCAAGGGAACCGAAGACCAGAAACGCCGAATCGTGCCGCGCATCGCCGCGGGCGAGTTGTGTTTCTGCATCGGGATGAGCGAGCCCGATTCCGGCTCGGACCTTGCGGCCACGCGCACCATCGCCACCGAGGTCGAGGGCGGTTTCCGGATCAACGGCACAAAGGTCTGGACGACCTATGCGCATGTCGCCGATTACATGATCCTGTTCTGCCGAACCGGCAAGAGTGACGACCGCCACGGCGGGATGAGCCAGTTTCTCATTGATCTCAAGGCCACCCCGAACATCCGGATCAGCCCCATCATCGACATGGGCGGCGAACATCATTTTAACCAGGTCATCTTCGACGACACGTTCCTGCCGTCCGACGCGCTTCTGGGCGAACAGGGCGAGGGCTGGTCGCAGGTCATGAGTGAACTGGCCTTCGAACGCAGCGGACCGGAACGGTTCCTGTCGTCCTTCGCCCTGATCGAGGAACTGATCCGATTGCTGCGCAAAGAGGCCACCGAGGCCCAGCAGGCCGAGATCGGCCGCCTGTCCGCGCATCTGATGGTGCTTCGGCAAATGTCGCGCTCGGTCGCCGGGATGCTGAACGAGGGCAAGAACCCCGCGCTTCAGGCCGCCATCGTCAAGGATCTCGGCGCGCTCTATGAACAGGATATCCCGCGCCTGGCCCGCAGTCTTGTATCCCGCCCGGCCGTGCCCGGAGGGCGCGACAGCTATGCGGCCGTGCTGGCCTATACCGAACTGGCAGTGCCGTCCTTCTCGCTCCGGGGGGGAACCCGCGAGATTCTGCGCGGTATCATCGCACGCGGACTGGGGCTGAGGTGACGATGGGATCGGCCAGCCGGATCGGCGCGCGCCTAATTCAGGACTGTTGTGGTTCGGCTCGGACGATAGCCTAGCGCCAGCGAAAGTTGCTCGGCGCTCGCTTTGGCCGCTGTCACGCACAGTTTCCGGTTCCGGGCAGCGCGTTCCACGGGCGCGCCGATCACCAGCGCCCCTGCCAGTTTCCCATCGGCCCGAAACACGGGGAATCCGAACCCTGCGGCATCGACATGCGCTGTGCCCACAGTTCTGGCATATCCGGCCTTGCGGATCGCCGAAATCATGCGCCGCAGTTCCTTTTCGTCGGTGATCGAATTGGCGGTAAGCGGCGTCAGCGGCGTCCGTCGAAAGTATGCGTCAAGTTCCTCCGGCGTGTCATAAGCCAGCATGACAAGACCGGACGCCGAACAGAACAGGGGCCGATTGGCCCCTGTCTGGGCAACGTATCGAACGGGCTGCGGGCTTTCCATGACCGATGAGTAAATCACACTATCACCATCACGAACCGCATAGAGGACCGTCTCGCCAGTCTGGGCGACAAGGTCGCTCATCACCCCGCGCAGGACCGACGTGAACGGGTGCTTTGTCAGAATGGTCTGCGCGAACTGAAAAATCCGTGGCCCGAGAAAATACGTGTCATTCTCGCGCATCAGATAGCTTTTTTCCGTGAGAGGCCGCAGCAGCACCAGCAAACTGCTCTTGGGGCAATCCAACGCGCTGCTGAGTTCAGACAGGGACATGCGCCGGTCGCTTTGCGCAACCAGATCGAAAAGCGCCAGGATACGGTTCAGCGACCGTGGCCCTTCCGAAATGCGCCCGGCAGATCCAATTCGATCAGATTGCACGGTTTTCATGGTCGTCGTCTCCAGTTTCACGATGCACTTGGGTATTGGCAAAACCCACGCGGCAGTCCAGCCATATTCGACCGGGATCGACCCTCCGCAAGCGCATCTGAAACAGGTCTAGGCCTCTCCGGGTTCCTTGTCCGTCGTGCGTGCCTTGATCATTCGCAGGGGCGTGTATTCCAGAACCTGCTCCCCGGTTTGCTTGAAAACCTTGTTCCGTGTCCGGACCAGGCCGCGGTTCGGCCGGCTTTTCGAACGGCGCGACTCGATCACCTCGACCTCGCAATGGATCGTGTCACCCGCGAAGGTCGGCCCCAGAACCTTCAGCTCCATCTCCAGAAAGGCAAAGCCCGTGTGTTGCATCGTGGACTGGGTCAGCAGACCCTCCATAAAGCAGTAAACCAGAGAGCCGGGGGCGGCGAAGCCCGCCATGTTGGATTCCTTTTCGCGAAAGTCGCTGTTGATGAACAGCACTTCGAGCATGCCTGTGACGCTCACGAAATTCGTGATGTCTGTTTCGGTCACGGTGCGGCCGATGGTCCGAAACTTGCGCCCTACCGGCAAATCTTCATAACAAAATCCAAGACCCACAGTTTCCATGCCGCTCGTTCCCTTTTTAAAATCCGTCTTCTGCGAGGGTTTCGGCCACGCCAGTTCCGCAACCTGAACAGTCCCCGCTCCCGAAAGGATAGAGTGCGAGACCCAGGCCAATCAATCGAAGCGACCGTTTTCGGGGGGCCTGACATGAATCAAGCACATTCATGATGAATCCGGATCCTTGGCCCGTTTCGCCGCTCTTGATGCGATATTGCACATATGTGGTTTTGCGCGACGGTGGTCGTTTGCGTTTGGTCAACCCCGGTCGTCAACCTAAGGTGGCCGACAAATACACGGTCTTGACAGCCGCAAGGAGCTACACCGACATGAATTTCGGTTTTTCCGAGGAGCAGGAGGCCATACGCGAAACCTTGGCCCGGATGCTTGGTGATCACGCCACCCTGGAGGTCGCGCATAGTCGTCTCGATAGCGGGGAAGGATTCGATACGGCAACATGGTCCGCACTGGCCAAAGGCGGCTGGCTTGGCCTCGCCATGTCGGAGGCAGAGGGCGGCTCGGGGATGGGCGCGGTGGAACTGGCCATCCTTGCCGAGGAAATCGGCCGCTGCCTTGCCGCCGTGCCTTGCCTCCCGGTCCTGTATATGGCGGTTCCGGCCATTCAATCCGCCGGGACGGATGACCAGCGCAAATCGCTTCTGCCCGGCATCGCCGAAGGGCGCACGATCATAGCCACAGCGCTTGCCGAGGGCGGGGGGCTCGCACCTGACACCGTATCGGCGAAAGTGGTGCGCGATCGTCTTTCGGGACATAAATCGCCGGTGACCTTCGGTGCCGAGGCGACCCACGCACTTGTCGCCGCAACCGATGAAGAGGGCACGCCGCGTCTCTATCTTGCGGATCTCTTGGCGTCGGGAGTGACGATCCGTGCGCTTGATCCGATAGACCGCACACGCCCGGCGGCCGAGATCATCTTTGACAACACGCCGGTCGACCTTTTGCCTGGCTCGGATCCCGCGGCGATCCAGCGCCTTCTGGACGGTGCTGCGGTGCTTGTCGCCTTCGAACAGATCGGCCTTGCCGAGCGCGTGCTTGCCCTGACCACCGCCTATGCCGGCCAGCGGCAGGCTTTCGGGCGTCCGATCGGCGGCTTTCAGGCGGTCAAGCACCGGCTTGCGGACATGTTCGCCAAAATCGAACTGGCGCGGTCCAACGCCTTCTTCGGTGCCTGGGCGCTGGCGAGCAGCGACAGCCGACTGCCCGAAGCGGCCGCCGTCGCGCGCCTCACGGCGCTCGATGCCGTGCAATTCGCCACCGAGGAATCGATCCAGCTTCATGGCGGCATCGGGTTTACATGGGCCGCCGACCCGCATCTGTTCCTGCGGCGCGGATGGCAGTTGAAGGCAGAACTCGGCCCGTCCGCCATATGGCGCGACCGGCTGCTCGGGCATCTGGCGAACGCCGGACAGGCCACAGGCTGACAGGGAATAGGACACATGGATTTCAGCGACAGCCCCGAAGAAGCCGCCTTTCGCGCAAAAGTGCGGGAATGGCTGGACGTCAACGCAACCCTGCGGGACGGCAGCGAGAAGGCTCAGGATCACTTCATGGCCCGCGACGCCGACGAGGTCGCAAGGGCGCGGGAGTGGCAGGCCCGCAAGGCCGAAGCGGGCTGGGCCGGACTGACCTGGCCGCGCGCCTTCGGCGGGCGCGACGCGACGCCGATCGAACAGGTGATCTGGAACCAGGAGGAAGGGCGCTTTGCCGTGCCGCCCAACGTCTTCCTGATCGGCATCGGGCTGGTCGGGCCGACGGTCATGATCCACGGCACGGATGAGCAGAAATCCGCGGTTCTGCCGCGCGCCCTGACAGGCGAGGACATCTGGTGCCAGTTGTTTTCCGAACCGGCCGCCGGCTCCGACCTGGCCGGCATACGGACCCGCGCGCGGCGCGATGGCGGCGACTGGGTGATTTCGGGCCAGAAAGTCTGGACCTCGGGGGCGCATTATTCCAGCCACGGCATCCTTCTGGCACGCACCAACCCGCAGGTGCCCAAGCACAAGGGCATGACCATGTTCCTCGTGGACATGTCCGATCCGGCCATCGAAGCGCGTCCGATCCGCCAGATCTCGGGCGGTGCCAGCTTCAACGAGGTGTTCATCGACGACCTGCGCGTGCCCGACAGCGCCCGCTTGGGCGGCGAATCCGAAGGCTGGAAGGTGGCGCTTACGACGCTGATGAACGAACGGTTCAGCATTTCGGTCGGTCGCGCCAGCGGTGGGGCGCGCGCCGAGGAGTTGATCGCGCTTGCCGCCCGTGTCGAACGTAACGGACGCCCGGCCATCGAGGACGGCGACGTGCGCACGCGAATCGCTGATTTCATTGCGCGGCAACGCGGGCTTGAATTCACGTCCTACCGGGTCATGACGTCGCTTTCTCGCGGCGAGGCACCGGGGGAGGAAGGCTCGATCGGAAAGCTGCTGTTGGGCAAACTGCGACAGGAAATGGGTGCCTTCGGGATGGAGCTGGCGGGGACTGCGGCTGGTGTATCGGCAACCGTCGGCGACGATACCGCGCGCTGGCGCAACGAGTATCTTACGGCGCCGGGCAACCGCATCGCCGGCGGATCCGACGAGATCCAGCGCACGATCATCGGCGAGCGCATTCTTGGGCTTCCGCCGGAAATACGCGTCGACAAGAACGTGCCCTTCTCGGAACTCTAGGCAAAATGCCGACCGAGCTCGAATAATCAACAAGGAGGAGACTACCATGAACTTCAGATGGACAAGCGTCGCGGCTGCCGGGTGTCTGGCGATGGCCGCACCGGTCAGCGCACAGGACATCGAACTGCCCGACATCATCACCTGGTCGGCCTATGACACGGGATCGGCCGGCCACGCACATTCCATCGCCATCGGCAACATGATGCGCAACCGTTTCGGAACGACGATCCGGGTGCTTCCGGGGCGCAACGATGTCTCGCGGATGACGCCTCTCAAGAATGGCACGGTGGATTACTGCCTGTGCGGAATCGCCTCCTATTTCGCCGGCGAGGGCGTGTTCCTGTTCGCTGCGCCGGAATGGGGCCCGCAGCCGATCCGGGCGGTTCTTCAGGCTGTCGGCGACTATGGCCTGGGCGTGGTTACCGCCGCCGATGCCGGCATTGAGACGATTGCCGACCTCAAGGGCAAACGGGTCGGCCGCGCCACCAGCTCGCCCGCGATCGACGTCAACATGGAAGCTCTTCTGGCTTTTGCGGATCTGACATGGGACGATGTCGAAGCCGTTGAATTCTCGGGCTATGTGAATTCTCTCCAGGGCATCCTTGAGGATCGCGTCGATGCGGCCTTCGCGCTGACAACCACCACTGTGAACTACCAGATCGAGTCCAGCCCGCGGGGTATCAAATGGCTTGAAATCCCCGCCGAGGATACCGAGGGCTGGGCCCGCTATACCAAAGTAACGCCTTACGTGACGCCGCACATGGTGTCGGTCGGGCCGGGGATTGACCCCGAGGCACCGCTGCCCATGGCGCAATACCCCTATCCGATCCTCATCACCGAAGCCGATCAGGATGCCACCGAGGTGCGCAACATCGTCGCCGCGCTTGACGCCGGTTTTGACGAATTCAAGGACGCGGCCCCCGGTGCCAATGCCTATGGGATCGATCGCCAGATCCTTGATTGGGTGATGCCGTGGAGCGATGGAAGCGTCGCCTACTTCAAGGAAAAGGGTATTTGGACCCCGGAGCACCAGGAAAACCAGGACAAGTTGCTGGACCGGCAAAGGGTGCTCGCCGAAGCGTGGAGCGGTTTCATCGACGGCGCTCCCGAGGGTGAGGAAGAGTTTACCGCCGCCTGGATGAAGGCACGCGCCGAGGCGCTTGAGGCGGCAGGTCACGAAGTCTACTTCCGCTGACTTTCCACAATCGCACAAGTCAGGAACAGATATGCCACAGCAACCGCAGGCCACGACGGTACAGCCTATAGGCACAAGCAACCAGCCGACCGGTCTGCGGTTGATGCTCGCGGCGTCGGCAATTCTTTTGTCCGCAGCGTCGGCCAATCATATCTTCAATCTCGGGTTCTTCATGAACGTCCGACTGCTCGAGATTCACTACCTCTACGTGATGCTGTTGCTGACATTACCGCTCGTCTACCTTGTCTTTCCATGCAGCAGCACAAACCCGCACGGGGCGACGCGATGGTGGGATTATTTTCTTGCCCTCCTCGCGCTGATCACTTGCGCATTCTTCGTCTATTACGGGCGCAGCGTGGTGAACAAGGGATGGGATTTCGCGGCCCCGACCCATGCCGTGATTGCCAGCTTCGCCTTCTGGTTTCTGCTTCTCGTGGCGGCACGGCGCACCGGCGGCTGGATGCTCTTTGGCGTCATCCTGATGTTTTCCATCTATCCCATGATCGCCAATTATGCGCCGGGGCCGATCCAGGGATTCCAGCGCCCGCCGATCGAGACGGCGATCTTCCACGCCATGAGCGGCGAAAGCGTTCTGGGCATCCCGATGCGCAGCTTCGTCAACCTTGTTGTCGGTTTCATGATCTTCGGGGTTGCGATGCAGCACACCGGTGCGGGGCCGTTCTTTATCGACCTCGCCTTTGCCGCGCTCGGGCATGTGCGGGGCGGCCCTGCCAAGGTCGGCGTCATGACCAGTGCGCTGACCGGATCAATGAGCGGCAGTGTCATCACCAATGTGCTCACCACCGGCTCGATCACCATTCCGGCGATGAAAAAGGTGGGCTTCCGGCCAAGCTACGCCGCCGGGATCGAGGCAGCGGCCTCGACCGGCGCGGTGCTGATGCCGCCGATCATGGGGGCCACGGCCTTTGTCATGGCGAGCTTTCTGCTGACGGATTACACCAACATCGTGGTTGCGGCGGTGGTGCCCTCGCTGCTTTATTTCTTCGGCCTCTTCGCCCAGATCGACGCGTATTCGGCGCGCAACGGGCTGAAAGGCGTGCCGCGCGCCGATCTTCCAAGATTCGGCAAGGTGCTGCGTGAAGGCTGGTATTTTCTCGCCGTCTTCGGGCTCCTGATCTGGATGCTGCTCTATCTCAAGCGCGAGGCGATCGCCCCCTTCTATGCGACCGCGCTGCTGATCGTTCTGAACCAACTGATGTCGAAATCGCGCTGGGGACGGCAGGAGCTGATGAACTTCCTTGTGGCGGCGGGGCGGCTTTTTGTCGAACTGGTCGCGATCCTCGCGGCGGTCGGGCTCATTGTCGGCGGGCTGGCGGTAACCGGCATGTCCGGCACGATCTCCAACGATCTGCTTTTCATCGCGGGCGGCAACATCTTCCTGCTGCTGCTTCTGGGTGCCCTGACCAGCTTTATCCTCGGGATGGGCATGACGGTGACGGCCGCCTATGTCATCCTCGCCGTTTCTCTGGCCCCGGCCCTGATCGCCGGCGGGCTCGACCCGATCGGCGTTCATCTGTTCATCCTCTACTGGAGCATGCTCAGCTACATCACCCCACCCGTGGCGCTGGCGGCTTTCGCCGCGGCGGCGATTGCCCAGGCACGGCCCTTTGCTGCGGCCTATGAGGCGATGAAGCTGGGGGCCATCATCTATGTCGTGCCCTTTTTCTTCGTCCTCGATCCCGCGTATACCCTGCAGGCCGGGTGGGGGGAAAGTGCCTTCACGGTCCTGCGCGCGGGTATCGGCGTCCTGCTGATCTGCGCCGGGCTACAGGGCTACCTGCTGGGCGCCGGCCGGATCGAATCCGGCCCCATGGGCGTGATTTCGCGGCTTCTGCTCGTGATTGCCGGTCTGGCCTTCGCCCTGCCCTCGACCGCGATGCTGGCTGTGCCGATCTCCGGCGCGGTCGTCGGCGGCGCTGCTGTCGCAGTTCTCGCGGCGGTCATCGTGGTGTTTTCGCGCAATCAGAAGGTTACCTGAAATGAGCGCTCAGGATGGCAAACCCGAGGTTCCCGCCCCCTTCAATGCCTTGCTGGGCGTCCGCTTCATTTCCTGGTCAGAGGGCAAGGCCCAGTTGCAATTGGCCATCACCCGCGATCACCTGAACGGTGCCTCTGCGGTGCATGGAGGGGTGTTCGCGACCATGCTGGACAATGCGGTCACCTTCTGTGCGGCATTTGCGGGCGAGGGCCGTCCCGGTCATCGCTGTCTGACGCTCTCGCTCACCACCAGCTTCGTCGGGCCGGCGTTTGAGGGCGATGTGCTGACGGCCCGCGCGCGCATTGCCGGTGGCGGGCGCAAACTGGTCTTCGTGCAGGGCGAGATCGTCAATCAGGACGGGCACCGCCTGGCGCATGGCGATGCCGTGATCAAGCGTGTAACACCGCCCTCGGGCCAATCCGAGCCGAGCGGCAAAAACCGAGTTCCAACCAGCGAATGAAGTGAGGAGATAGAAATGAAAAACCCGATGTCATTGCAAAATCAGGTGATTATCGTCACCGGTGCCGGACAGGGGATCGGTCGCGGCGTGGCGGAACTGGCGGCCGAATTGGGTGCCAAGGTCGTCGTGAACGATCTCAACGAAGCCGGCGTCAAGGAAACCGCCGAGAAGATCGGAGGCAATGCCCGCGCCCTTGTCGGGAACGTGGCCGATCCGGATTTCCCCGGAAAACTGGTCAAGTTCAGCCTTGACGAATTCGGCGACATCAACGGGCTGGTGAACAACGCCGGCATCGTGCGGGCCGCGATGATCCACAAGATGGACCGCGCCACATGGCAGCAGGTCATCGACGTCAATCTCACCGGCGTCTTCGCCTGCCTTCAGGCCGTGGGCAGCTATTACAGGGATGAGGCCCAGAAGAACCCCGACAGCGCGGCGCGGCGTGCCATCGTCAACATTTCGTCCGATGCCGGCCGCCGCGGCACGATCGGACAGATCAACTATGGTGCCGCAAAATCCGGCGTGCTTGGCCTTACGATGAGCGCCGCGCGGGAATGGGGCCGCTTCGGGATCAACGTCAACTCGGTCTGTTTCGGAATGGTCGAAACCCCGATGACAGAAACGATCCGGTCGGACAAGTTCGCCGACAAATACATGGCGCAGATCCCGATGGGCCGTATGAGCACCCCTGAAGAAGTGGCGCAGCCGGTCTGTTTCCTGTTGTCCAACGCGGCATCCTACATCACCGGCCAGCACCTGAGCGTGAACGGTGGCTACCACATCGGGTTCTGAGATGACAGGCATTGAAAAGGGTCCGGGGCCCGACGCCGTCTTTGCCGCCAAGCTGGCCGACGGCGTCTTCGAGATTCAGAAATGCGGCAGGTGCGGCACGCATGTCTTTCATCCGCGCGTGATCTGCCCGGCCTGCGGCAGCGCAGACCTTGAATGGGTGACGCCCTCGGGCAAGGCCACGGTCTATGCGCGGACAGTTGTGCGCCGAAAGCCCGAGCGCGGCGGCGATTACAACGTGGTGCTGGTGGACCTCGAGGAAGGCGTGCGCATGATGTCGCGCGTGGACGGCATCGCGCATGACGACATCGCTGCGGGGCTGAAGGTCAGCGCGTCGATCGGCGAAGGGGCTGATGGCGAACCCGCCGTGGTGTTCCGACCGGAAGGAGGTGCATCATGAGTTTGCGGGGAAAAGCCGCCATTGTCGGCGCGGCGCTTGCGGGCTGTGGCGAGGCCCATGGCAAAAGTTCGATGGAAATCACCGTCGAGGCTGTGCATGGCGCGCTGGCCGATGCCGGGGTCTCGCTTGGCGACGTGGATGCCATTGCCACCTGCCAGCCGCTGGACATGTTGTCGGGGCTGACGCTTGCGCAGGAACTGGGGCTGAACCCCAGATTCACCATGAACAACCGCATGGGCGGCTCGTCGTTCCTGTCGCACACGCTCTGGGCCGCCATGCTGCTGGAGCTGCGGCTCGCCGATACGGTGCTGATCGCCTACGGATCGAACCAGCGCACCGCCTCGGGCAAGCTGATGACCGCGCTAGGCCTGCCAACCTATGAGGCCCCCTACAAGCCGTTGTTTCCCCTGTCCTCCTACGCGCTTGCCGCAGACCGTCACATGACCCAGTTCGGCACCACACGCGAACAGCTTGCCGATGTGGCGGTGGCCGCGCGCGCCTGGGCGCAGAAGAACCCCGAGGCGTTCATGCGCGAGCCCCTGACGCGCGAGGATGTCATCGCCTCGCGGCTGGTCTCGGATCCGCTGCGGGTGCGCGACTGTTGCCTTGTCACCGATGGCGGCGGCGCGCTGGTGATGCGGCGGGCCGAGGAGGCGAAGGATCACCCCAGGCCCCCGGTCTATCTGCTGGGGGGCGGCGAAGGCACCACCCACCGCGACATTTCCGAGATGGCGGACCTGACCATTACCGGCGCGGCCCAATCCGGCGCGACCGCGATGGGCATGGCCGGCGTCAAGCCCGCCGACATTGACGTGGTGCAGCTTTACGATGCCTTCACGATCAACGTGATCCTGTTTCTTGAGGATCTGGGCTTTTGCAAGAAAGGCGAAGGCGGCGCATTCGTTGAAAACGGCGGCATTGCACCCGGCGGTCACCTGCCGGTCAACACCAACGGCGGCGGGCTGTCCTGCGTGCATCCGGGGATGTATGGCATCTTCACGCTGATCGAAGCGGTGCGCCAGCTGCGCGGCGAGGCCGGAGACCGCCAGATCGCGGGTGCCGAGCTGGCGCTGGCGCACGGCAATGGCGGCGTCCTGTCCAGCCAGGTCACGAATATCCTGGGCACCGAGGCCACACTCTGATCAAGCGATCGGACAAGACGAAAGCGGCCCTTCGCAAGGAGGGCCGCTTTGCATGTCAGCCTGAAGAGGCTCAGTTCGGGTATGTTGCCAGATCGATCTTGGAATAGATTTCCTGGCGCAGAAGATCGGCATAGGGCTGCGGGTTGTCGCGGATCGGATGCAGCGGCTCCACCAGGCCATGCCATTTCTCGATCAGCTCGCGATAGGTCGCGATCAGCGGCTCGGGATCCTCGATGCCGCGGCTTTCGCGGGCGATGCGGGCGATCTCTTCAAGATCCGCGGTGCGGAAATCGATCAGATCCTGAAGAAACTCGGGCGAAGGCTCGTGGATCGTCAGCCCAAGGTCAGCGGCCTCTTTCAGCACATCCAGATCGTCGGTTTCGTAATACACCTCGGTCTGCGCCACGGCTTCGGGAAGATTCTTGGCGAATTTCTCCCGCTCCTCGACCGACAGGGATTTCCAGAACCTCGGGCTGAGGGCAAAGATCGCCCCGGTGTGATAGGTGCCCAGCGGCAAATTTGTCAGATGCTTGGCAACTTCGATCAGGCTGTGCCCCTTGAGCGCACCGATCGGCTGCACCGCAGCGGTGACGACGCCATGGCTCATCGTATCATACATCTCGCTCGACGGCACGTTTACCGGCTCTGCCCCAAGACGCACCGACCAGCGGTCCCAGACCGACCCGCCGGTGCGTATCTTGACGCCTTTCATGTCCGCGATCTCCACGATCGGCTTGGTCGTCAACAGCACGTAAGGCGCGGTGCTGATCCCGCTGAGCGCCACCATACCGTTCTTGGCAAACTCGTCCTTGCAGGGCTGACAGTGCAGCATGACAAATTCGCTGGTCGCGCCGAGCATTACATAGTGGTCGTCGCCCAGAAGAGCGAGATCGGCAACAAGCTGCGCATAGGGCATTTCCGAAGGGAAATAGGTCAGTGCCAGTATGCCCACATCGGCCACGCCGTCGCGCAGGCCGGACAGCGTCGGCTTGGGGCCGAGCAGAGCACCGCCTGTAAACAGCTTGAAGTCGAAAGCATCAGGAAATTCGGCCTCGGTCATTTCTGCAAAGGCGGCATGGCCGCGCGATGTCGCGTGATTGGGCGAGGTCCAGCTGCTCACCGTCACCCGTTTTTCGGCCAGGGCAGGCGTGGCCGAGATTGCGACACCCGTCGCCAATATCGTCAGTATTTTAGCCAGTTTCATGTGGTCCTCCTCCTCTTTGTCAAGGTCCGGCGGTTGCGCGGGTTTCATGACGGTCGTTTCAATTTCCAAGCTCCGGCAGGAACATGATCAGTTCTGGAAAGGCGACCATGACGATCACGACCACCACATCGGCGGCCAGAAACCACATGACGCCCTTGAAAATCGCCGAAATCGGCACCGCGTCTCCGACAATGCCCTTGATCACGAAGACGTTCAGCCCCACCGGCGGCGTGATCAACGCCATCTCGACCAGCTTGGTTGCAAGCACGCCCAGAAAGATAAGGCTGATATGGTTCGCCTCGTATATTGGCAGAAGGATCGGCAACGTCAGCAGCAGGATGCCCAGCGGATCGAGGATCATGCCCAGCAGGCAAAAGATCACGACCGTGCCGAAAACCAGCATCACATAGCTGGCCCCGAGGTCAATCACCAGGTCCGTCATCGCTTCGGGGATACCGCTGATCGCCAGAAACCGGGAAAACAGGTTGGCACCGACCGCGATGATAAAGATCGCCGCTGTCATTTTTGCGGTGTCCATCAGCGCGATTCTGGAAACTCTCCAGTTCAGAGTGCCACGCGCCGCCGCAATCACGAAAGACAACGCCGCCCCGACAGCACCAGCCTGTGTCGGTGTGAAAATCCCGGTGAACAGACCGCCGAATACGCCCAGCACCAGCAAGATCACAGGCCATGTTTCGCTCAGGGCCTCCAGCCGTTCGGACCAGGTTGAACTTTCGTCGAGCCGCGGCGCAAGCGCAGGATTGAGACGCACGCGAATGATGATCACTGCCCAGTAGCCCAGCATTGTCAGCACGCCCGGCACGATCGCGGCCAGAAACAGCTTGCTGATCGCGACCTCGGCAAAGATGCCGTAAATGATCAGAAGGATGCTCGGCGGGATGAGCGACCCCATGGTGCCGGCCGCGGCAACCACCGCAGTGCTCAGCCCGGGATCGTAGTTGCGCTTGAGCATTTCCGGCACAGCGATCCGGCCCATGGCTGCGGCACATGCCAGGCTGGAACCCGCCGCCGCCGAAAACAGCGCCGCGCCGCCCACGCTGGCGACCGCCAGCCCCCCCGGCAGGAATGACAGCCAGACCCTGGCAGCCTTGAATATCCCGCGCGTGATGTCGGTCTGATAACAGACATATCCCATCAACAGGAACATCGGGATCGAACTCAGCGTCCAGTGCGCGGCAAAATCATAGGGCACGGCAGTCAGCAGGCCGAAAGCCGCGCCGCTGCCCAGCATGGCCCAGAACCCGAAGAAGGACACGATACCCAGCGCCACCGCGATCGGGACGCGCAGTAAAACCAGCAGGATGACGGAAACGATGCCGCAAAGGCCGATCTGGAGAAAGCTCACCGTTCCGCTCCTATTCATACATGTCGTGATTGGGGGTGGCCATGCCAGCGTCGGTCAATGGCCTTTGGATCAGCTTGGCCAGCAAAAGCAGCACCATCAGCCCCGCACCGACCGGCAGAAAGAAGCGTCCGGGCCAGATAGTCACCGCCGCCATACCCATGGATTGCTCCCCGATGAGGTATTTTTCCACAGCGTCAGTCCAGGTCTGCCAGGTGAGCAGCCCGTAGAACACCACAGACAGCGCCAGAGCCAGCATGTCGAGGGCGGTTCTGGCCCCCCCCGGAAGCAGATCGTGGATCAGGTCGACCCTGATGTGTTCGTTCGTATATTCGACGAAGGGAAGCGGCAGAAAGACCAGCCCGACCATGTAATAGTAGGAGACGTAATCCACCGTTCCCGGCAGGGGCTCGGCGATGAACTGGCTCAGGATGACGTCGAGCGTGACGTGGACCATCATCAGGGCCGCCAGAGCCATCGCGGCATAGGTAATGATCCGCGACACCCAGCCGAGTCGGGCAATTACTGATTCCATCGCTGTATCCTCCCTGTCATGGTCAGGTCGCGGTCCGTATGCTATGTCCCGCGAAATACCGGTTGTCTCTTGCTTAGAAAGGCGTCGATGCCTTCGGCGTGGTCTGCGCTCTTGATGATTTGCCCCTGGATGATGGTCTCGGTTTCCAGAAAGCTTTCCAGCGAAGGTTGCAGCGCGGCGCGCATCAACCGCTTGGCCCCGGCCAGCGCAAAGGTCGGCCCGGCGGCCAGATCTGCCGCATATTCCGCTGCGGCGTCATCGAGCGCGTCGTCGGGATGCACCTGGCTTGCCAGCCCCATGCTCAGCGCCTCCTGCGCCGGCACCAGCCGGGCCGAGAACGCAAGGTCTGTCGCCCGCTGTCGTCCGATCAGGTTCTGGAGAAAAAACGCCGCGCCGCCATCCGGGGCCAGGCCGATCTTGCGAAAGACCTGACCAAGTTTCGCGGTCTCGGAAAGCAGCAGGACATCGCAGGCCAGCGCTATGCTCAGGCCGATCCCCACCGCGGGACCGCGAACCGCCGCTACCACGGGTTTTTCACAATTATATATGGACAGGATCATCTGGTGCGCCCGGTGCAGACGCGCACGGTCGCCCCAGACATCGTCCTTGCCCATGGTCGAGATATCCGCGCCAGCACAAAAGGCACGGCCCTCGGCTCTCAGCAATACCGCCCGGATCTCGGGGTCGGTGTGCATCCGGCGAAAGCTCTCCATGAGCTCGACCCGCATATCCAGGGTCAGCGCGTTCAGCTTGTCCGGCCGGTTCAGCGACACAACGGCCAGACCGCCTTTGCGTTCAACGGTGATTTCACTTGCCATGACCGCCCCTCCCCAAGGCGAAAATCCGTCAGTCGGCAAACAGCGCCCTTGCGATCCCGTTCTTGTGGATCTGGGTCGTGCCTCCGGTGATCGTGAGCATCCGCACGTCCCGCACCATCCGCTCCAGCGGAAGCGAGCCGAAATAACCGTAGCCGCCGAACATCTGCATGGCGTCATGGGTCACGCGCTGTGCCATTTCGGTGGCCTGAACCTTGGCGATCGAGGACAGCGTCGGATCGGGCTGGCCCCGATCAATAAGCGACAGCGCGGTGTAGCATAGCGACCGGGCAGCCTCGATCTGCACTTTCATGTCCGACATCATCCATTGCAGGCCCTGCATGTCCGACAGCGCCTTGCCGAACTGGCGGCGGGTTTTCATGTAGTCGCGGGCAAGGTCGAACGCCCCCTCGGCCACACCAAGCGCCAGAACCCCCATGCCGACGCGCGTGCCGTTGTAGACACCCAGCGGACGGACAAAGCCGCTGGAATTCTCGGCCAGACCTTCGGTCACGATGTTTTCCGCCGGCACCCGCACATCGTCAAAATGAATCTCGCATTCATTGCAGCCGCGCGCGCCCATCTTCTGTTCAAGGATGTGCACCGTGACGCCGGGGCTCTCGCGGTGTACCAGAACCGTGCCGATGCCCCGCGCGCCCTTGCTGTCGCAGAACCGCGCATAGACCAGAAGATAATCGGCCCGGTCGCCGAAGGTGGTGAAAATCTTGCCGCCGTTCAGCACAAAGTCGTTGCCGTCCGGCCGCAGCGAGGTCGTCACTGCCGTCGCGTCCGACCCCGCGCCGGGCTCGGTCCAGGAAATCGCGCATTCGATCTCGCCCGCCGCGAAGCGCGGCAGAAAGGCGCGCTTCAACTCGTCGCTGCCGCAGGTGGCGATAATCCGCGGCGAGACATTCTGGTCGTGGACGATCAGCGCGGTGTTGAAATCCACCTTCGCCAGTTCCTCGACCACCAGATAGCAATCCACGAGCGAGACGCCGCCGCCGCCATATTCCTCGGGGATGGTCATGCCCAGATAGCCAAGTTCGCTCAGGCGATGGTGGTTTTCTTCAGGGTAGATGCCCTCGCGGTCCCAGCGCGCGGCGCGGTCACGAAATTCACCCAGTGCCAGCTTGCGCGCCGCGTCCTTCAGCGAGATCTGGTCCTCGGAGAGCAAGGAGGGATGCATGTGCCTTACCCTCCCCGCCGCTGGTTGAAGCTGTGGCCATAGACCATGGCGGCGATCGTGTTGCGCAGGATCTCGACCGTGCCACCGCCAAGCGCAAAGCCGCGTGCGTCGCGCACCATGCGTTCCAGCGGGTATTCGCGCGTATAGCCGTTATGGCCATGGATTTGCAGCGCCTCGTTCGTGACCCGCTGCGCCATTTCGTTGGCGTAGAGCTTGGCCATGGTTGCGTCCATCGGATCGGGAAAGCCGTTCGGCGCCGGGTTGGTGGCGGCGCGATAGACCATCAGCCGCGCGGCATGGATCTGCGTCGCCATGTCGGCGATCTTCCATTGCAGGCCCTGGAACTCTTTGATGGGACGCCCGAACTGATGGCGGATCTCGGAATATTCCTTGGCCGCCTCGAAAGCACCTTGCGCCAGACCCACGCACATCGCCGCATTGCCCACACGCTCGGGCCCGAAACTGCTCATCAGCAGCGCGAAGGAGCGTGAACTTTCCGGATCGCCTTCGACCAGCACATCCTCGGGACCGGCCTTGTAATTTTCAAGGATGATCTCGGCCTCGGTCAGGCCCCGGCCGCCCATCTTCAGCGATATGTGGCCGATCCGCGCGCCGGGTTTCTTCAGATCGACGATAAAGGCCCCGATCCCCCTTGCCCCGCTGGCCTTGCCGAAGCGGCAGAAGACCAGCGCGTAATCGGCCACATGCGCCCCGGTTGACCAGCACTTGTTGCCGTTCAGCACCCAGCCGTCACCGTCCTTGGTCGCCGTGGTGCGCAGGTCGGTCACCGCCGATCCCGCCTCTGGCTCGCTGATGGCAATTGCGATGAATTTCTTGCCCGCCGCCATGTCCGGCAGGAACCGCTTTTTCTGTTCGTCGCTGCCAAGAACGCTGATCGCCCGCGAGGGACCGTTGAGGTAAAGCTGCGAGACCAGAGCGGTATTGAAACAGACCCGCGCCATTTCCTCCAGAAAGACGGTGCCCTGCACCACCGGCGCGCCGGAGCCGCCGTATTCCTCGGGGATGAACATGCCCAGATAGCCGAGTTCGGCCAGCTTGTCGCGGTTGGCGGCGGGAAATTCCTCTTTCTCGTCCCAATAGGCGGCCTTTGGGGCGAATTCCCGTTCGGCCAGTTTGCGGGCCTCCGAGCGGAAATCTTCCAGTTCCGAAGTGAGCTTGAACATGTCAGTTTGAGTCCTCTGATAATGTGGAAATCCCGGCCTGGCGCAATGCGTCCAGCACGCGCGCCGTATCAGCGCCTGCGACCGGGGCGGGCTTGGGGGCCACGCGGTCGTGACGCGCAAATCTCATCGGCAAGCCGGGCACGGGGATCGTGCCCAGATCGGGGTGCGGAAGGTCGTGGATCATGCCGCGGGCGCGCATGTCGTCGTCCGACACGACCTCGGCCAGGGTGCGCACCGGCGCGCCCGGCACATGCGCGTTGCTCAAGGCCGCGAAAATCTCGGCGCGGGTATGCTTCGTGGTCCATTCCGCGACCCAGCCATCGACCTCGGCACGCCGCGCGCAGCGCGCGGGCCCCTTGGCCAGGTCGGGATCCCCGGCCAGATCGGGGCGGCCCATCGCGCGGCTCAGTTGCTCCCAGTGGCGATCATTCAGGCACATGATCGCCACCTGCCCGTCCTGTGCCGGAAACAGATCGTAGGGAGCGACCTTGAGCACGGCCTGGCTGTTGCCGGCCCGGTCCACAAACCCGTCAGGTGCCAGCAGGAAACTGGCGATATTCGACGCCAGCGTGTGATGCGCCACGTCCTGCATCGCGATTTCAACGTAGTCACCACGCCCGGTCGTGCCGCGCGCGTGCAACGCCGCCATTATGCCGCCGAACAGATGGATCCCGCCGAGGAAATCGGTGATCGCCGCGCCGCATTTCACCGGTGAGCCATCGGGAAAACCGGTCACCGAAATCAGCCCCGTCAATGCCTGAATGGGGAAGTCCATCGCCGGCGCATCGCGATAGACGGAATCGGCCGCGTAGCCCTTGCCCGACCCCATGACCAGCCGCGGATTGCGCGCCGACAGCGTCTCCCACCCCAGCCCCAATTTTTCCATCGTGCCGGGCCGGGAATTCTCGATCAGCACATCGGCGGTATCCGCCAGCGCCAGCAGCGCGGAGCGCCCTTCGTCCGACCGAAGATCGAGCACCACGCTTTGTTTGCTGGAATTCAACATCATCGCCGCAGGATTTTCGCGCCCTCCCGCGACACCGCGGATGCTGTCGCCGCCGGGCGGCTCCACCTTGATGACCTCGGCCCCCATGAGCGCAAACATCAGTCCGCAATACGGCCCCAGATAAACCTGGCCCAGGTCGATCACCCTGAGACCGGACAGGGGGCCACCCGCCGCCATCGTCATGTTCCGCCAAAGCGCGGCTGGCGCTTTTCCCTGAACGCGGCGACCGCTTCGTGATGATCCTCGGTCTGCATGATAAAGGCCTCGGCGGTGGCTTCGATCTCAAGGTAGGTGGCAAAGTCGCAATCCATGCCGCGGTTCAGCATCGCCTTGCCCAGCCCGAAGGCACGGGTCGGTCCTTCGGCCAGACGCGCGGCGAGTGCCGCGGCCTCTGCCTCCAGCGTGTCTTCGTCGTGAATCGCATGAACGATCCCCAGATCGCGTGCCTCTTGCGCGCCGATCACCTGAGCGGTCATGAACATGGCCTTGGCGCGCTGCGTCCCGACCACTCGCGACAGCAGGTAAAGCCCGCCGCCATCGGGCACGATCGCCACCCGCGCATAGGCCTGGCAGAACCGGGCCGAGGGCGCGGCCAGAATCACGTCGGCCAGAAGCGCGATATTGAACCCCACACCGAACGCTGGCCCCGCGACTGCTGCAACCACCGGCTTTTCAAGATCGTAGAGCATCCGGGTGACGCGGTGTTGCTGCTTCATGCGGTCGCGCATGGCCACAGGGGTCGAGTCGGCAAATGTGTTGATGTCGCCGCCCGCGCAGAACGCGCCCCCGGTTCCGCTGATCAGCAGTGCGCGGACGCGATCATCATCGCGCACCTCGGTGACGATACGCTCCATCTCCTTGCGTGCGCCCTGATCGAGCGCATTCTTCTTCTCGGGAAAGTCGAAGGTCATCCGACCGACCCCTTCCGAGCGACTATAGAGCAATGGCACCGCGTCTTCCTCCCGAATGAGTCGGCTACTGCCACGTTAAGGGGGGAGTGTCTCAGCGCACATACCCTGACGTGGAAAAACAGACTCATGCGAAATTCGCGGCACGGCCTTTTCCCGTTGTGCTCTTCCGGAAGGGATGTTTAACCCTGTATGCGTCTCTACCAACCACCTTGGCGATCTCTCGGCATCGCCATGCCGATTTCAAATAGTGAAGAAAGCGGACAATGTACAAAGACTCCCCTCTCGGCCGTCTGCGCCTGCCAGTGATCTGCTCTCCGATGTTTCTGGTGTCCGGCCCGGACCTGGTCATCGCCCAGTGCAAGGCCGGCGTGATCGGCAGCTTTCCGGCATTGAACGCGCGTGAGGCCGACGGAGAGCCGCCCCTGCTGGATGCATGGCTCAAGCGAATCACCGAAGAGCTTGACGCGCATAACCAGGCCAACCCCGAGCGACCGGCCGCACCTTTCGCGGTCAACCAGATCGTGCACCGTTCGAATGACCGGATTGAGCGGGACGTCGAAATATGTGCGCGCTGGAAAGTGCCTATCTGGATCACCTCGATGGGCGCGCGCGAAGACGTGAACCTGGCGGCACATGATTGCGGCGGTATCGTGCTGCACGACGTGATCAACAACCGCTTTGCCAGGAAGGCCATCGACAAGGGTGCCGACGGGCTGATCGCGGTCTGCGCCGGTGCGGGTGGCCACGCAGGTGCCCTTTCGCCCTTTGCGCTGGTGCAGGAGATCCGCGAATGGTTCGACGGTCCGCTGGCCCTCTCGGGGGCCATCGCCACCGGGCGCTCTGTTCTTGGCGCGCAGGCCATCGGGGCCGACTTCGCCTATATCGGCTCGCCCTTCATCGCGACGACCGAAGCTGCCGCTTCGGAGGGCTACAAGCGGATGATCGTCGACAGCGGGGCCGATGATATTGTTTACACCAGCCACTTCAGCGGCGTGAACGCCAATTATCTCAAACCGTCTGTCCGCGCGGTCGGGCTTGACCCCGACAACCTGACCGGCGACGGCAACAAGCTCAACCTCTCCACCGGGGACGTGCGCCCGAAGGCCTGGCGTGACATCTGGGGCAGCGGCCAAGGGATCGGCGCGGTGAAAGATGTGATGACCACGGCAGAATATGTCGACCGTCTCGACAGGGAATACCACGCCGCCAAGGATGCGCTCTGCGTCTGACGGATGAGGGCGGCAGGTTCCCCTGCCGCCCTTCGGCGTTTCGCCCGCTGGTCACAGCAGCTTTGGACAGAGCGTCATTTGTCTTTCTGATTGACGATCAGTTCCGCATTCTCGGGCAACTCGGGGACAATGGTCACCGCGTCGGCACGGATCCTTGCATGCAGCTTGAAGGCATCGGCGGCGGCAGCCTCGGCGGCGGATGCGTCTGCGCCATCTTCAAGCACCAGAGAAACGCGGATCATGTCGCGATCATTCTCCCGCGTCACCACGGCCTGCGCGGCCTTGGCCCCCGGTGTGGCGATGATGACTTCCTCGATCACACGCGGATAGACGAAAATCTCGCGCACCTTGACCGCCGCGCCAACACGACCCTGCAATGCCGAGATGCGCCTGACGCTGCCATCCGCGTTGCTTTCCAGCGCAAACGCACTGTCGCCGGTGCCGAACCGGATCATCGGCCAGGTGGCCTCGCGGGCGGTCACGACAACCTCGCCGGGTTCGCCATGAGGCACCTGCGCGCCTCCGACCGGATCACAGATCTGCACCACGCGATCGGGGTGGACCACATAGCCTTCACCCCCATCCTCATAGGCCACAAGACCCAGGTCGGCTGTGGCATAGGCGGCCCAGGTCGACACGCCGTAATCCGCCTCGATACGGCGACGCTTGGTCATCCAGTCGCCCATTTCGCCCCCGAGGAAGGCGGTTTTCACCGTCCACGCATCCCGGCCATAGGTTTCGATCACCTTGTCCGCGAGCGTCAGGAAGAAGGCGGTCGAGGCACAGATCGAGGTCACGCCGGTTTCAACGATGATCTGCGCCTGAAGCTCGGTATTGCCGACACCGCCGGGAATGACCGTCGCGCCCGCAGCCTGCGCCCCCTCGTCAAACAGCAAGCCGGCAGGCACGAGATGATACATCCAGGTGTTCAGTATGATGTCTCCCGCGCCTATTCCGGCCGCCTTGAACAGCAGGTCCAGGCCATGCCCCTTGCCGGAAAGCGACGGCTCAAAGATCGGGCCGGGCGAGACGTAGATCCGCCCGACATCCTTCAGATCAGAGGCAAGGAATCCGCCGAAAGGCGGATCAGCACGCTGGATCTTCAGAAGCTCTTCCTTCTTCATCACCGGCAGGCGCGACAAGTCTGCCAGCGATGACACAGCCGCCGGATCGAATCCGGCGGCCTCAAATCGTGATTTCAAACCCGGGGCCTTTTCGGCCGCGGCCGCGTAGGCTTGAGCTATGTCTCTGTAGATCTCGTCAGACATGTTCATGCCTCCTTGTCCATTCAGGGTTTAGAGCGGGCAGTCCTTGCGGAAGTTCGGCGCGCGCTTTTCGCGGTGCGACAGCACCCCTTCCTTGACATCTTCGCCCATGAAACCAAGCATTTCAAGTGCCGTCGAGGCATCAAAGATCGGCCCGGCCTGACGGAGCCAGTTGTTGAGCGAATACTTGGTCCAGCGCACCGCGCTTTGCGACGCGTTGGCCAGTTCGACAGCGGTATCCAGAGCGATCTGCTGCAGCTCGTCATCCTCGACACACATCGACACCAGACCGATGCGCTCGGCCTCTTCGCCGGACACCGGCTTGCAGGTCATCAGGTAGTATTTCGCCTTGGCCATCGAGGTCAGCAGCGGCCAGATGATCGCCGCGACATCCCCGGCGGCGACACCCAGACGCGGGTGGCCATCGACGATCTTGGCGCGTTTGCCAGCGATCGAGATGTCGGCAAGGATCGCCACGACCAGGCCGGCACCCGCTGCCGGGCCGTTGATTGCCGAAATGATCGGCTTGTTGCAGTTGATGATGTTGTAGACGAGGTCCTTGGCCTCTTTCCACGTCTTCATGATCTCGTACGAGTTGCCCATCATGTTTTCGATGAGGCTGAAATCGCCGCCCGCCGAAAACGCCTTGCCCGCGCCGGTCACGATGACAGCGTTGATGTCGGGGTCACGGTCGATGTCGATCCACATGTCGGTCATCTGGGTGTGGGTTTCCGCATCGACGGAATTCAACGTCTCGGGCCGGTCGAACGTGATGCGCAGAACGCGATCCGCCGGATAGTCGAATTTCAACTTGTCGTATTTTGCGTAACGATCAGACATATTTCTGTTCCTTTAGTTGACGTTATTGTCGATCTAGCCAGGCAATCCGAGGACGGCCTTGGACAGGATGTTGCGCTGGATCTCGTTCGATCCACCGTAGATCGTGGTGGGACGGGCCTTGTAGAAACTCGACAGGACGTCCACCCCGACATTGCCGACCTGTAGCGGACCGATCGTTCCGCCATCGGGGCCTGCCGCCTCGATCATCAGTTCGGTTATGCGCTGAAAGCACTCGGTCACCCAGATCTTGAGCATCGAGACATCAGCACCAAGCGTCTCGCCGCGCTTCAATTGGTCGGCAAAACGCGCGTAGAGCGCGGCATGATCCTCGACGTCGAGAGCTGCCTGTGCGAAACGGTCGCGGAACACCGGATCTTCAAACGCGCCACGGCCACGGGCAAAGCTTTCAAGTTGCCCGAGCGCGTTCTGGGCCAGGTTCGGCGATCCGATGAAAATGCGCTCGAAGCTCAAAAGCGCCTTGGCCATCGTCCAGCCCTTGTTCAGCTCGCCGACAAGGTTCTCCCGGGGCGCGCGGGCATTGTCGAAGAACACCTCGCAGAACTCGGTCTCGCCCGACAGAGTGGTGATGGTGCGCACCTCGATACCGGGCTGATCCATAGGCGCGAGAAGGAAGCTGATGCCCTTCTGTTTCATGGGCGCATCCGGGTCGGTGCGCACCAGCATGAAGATATGCGTGGCGTCATGCGCCATTGTCGTCCAGATTTTTTGACCGTTGATGACGAAGTCGTCGCCATCCATCTCTGCGCGGGTGCGCAGGTTGGCCAGATCAGAGCCGGCACCCGGCTCGGAATAGCCCTGGCACCAGATGTCCTCGCAGCTCAGGATACGCGGAAGCCAATAGTCTTTCTGCTTCTGGGTGCCGAACTTGATGATAAGCGGGCCGACCATCTGCACGCCCATGTCGCGCCCGCGGTTGACACCCCAGCGTTGCTGTTCTTCATAAAAGATCAGCAGCTTGGCCGCGTTCAGCCCCATTCCGCCATATTCCGCGGGCCAGGCCGGGGCGACCCACCCCTTCGCATGCAGCTTGCGATGCCAATGCTCGATCTCGGCGAATTTCGGGCGGTGCGGCAGATTGCGCAGATCTTCGGGATATTCCGCCTCGAAGAACCCGCGCACCTCTTTGCGGAACTCCGCATCGCTCATTGCGTTCCAGTCCGTCATTGTGCGGCTCCTTCCTGTTCGCGCGCCTCTAACCAAAGCCGTCTGTGATAGGAGTCGTCGCCCAGCCACGCCGACAAAACCAGCGCCCGGTTCAGGTAGAGCCCGATATCGTACTCGTCGGTATATCCGACAGCACCGTGCAACTGGATGGCGTCGCGCGTGATCTTCCTGGCGGCCGTAACCGCGCGCGCCTTGGCCCGGCTGGCAAGCCGCGCCCGGACTTTCGGATCGGTTTCGCGGTCCATCAGCCCGAGAGCTTCGCGCACCCCGGACTGTGCGACCTCGCACATCACGTTCAGGTCGACAGCGCGGTGCTGAATGACCTGGAACGACCCGATGGGCTTGTCGAACTGCTCGCGGGTCTTGATGTATTCAAGCGTAATCTCGAAAGCACGTTCACTCAGGCCGACAAGCTCGGCGGCGGCAAGCGCCGTAGCATCGCTGATAGCCTCGGCAAGTGCGTCCCGAACCGCACCACCGCTGGCCAACTCCTCAGCCGGAGTGCCGGAGAACGAAAGCTCGCCCATCGCGCTACCATCGGCTTGCCTCCGTTCCTTGACGGCAAGCCCGTCCGCGCCCGCAGCGACCAGGACGAGAACCGGGCCGGCTCCCCCCTCGGCCACGACCAGGAAACCCTGCGCGCCGACCGCGCCGACAACCCAGGCCTTGCCGCCGGTCAGTTTTCCGTTCTCGTAGCGGCAGCTTGCTTCGGCGGGGCCACCGTTGGGGCCGCGCTCCTGCCAGGCGACGGCAAGAACGCATTCGCCGCCGACCAGCTGTTCCAACTTGGCATGATCCGGGCAAAGGCGGCGGAGAAGGCCAAGGCTCAGTCCGATTGTCATCACCACCGGTTCCGGGGCAATCACCCGGCCGACTTCCTCGGCGATGACGCCCCCGGCAGCAAGGCCCATGCCGAGCCCGCCGTTTTCGGCGGGAACGGTCACGCCGAAAACGCCTGCCTCGGCCAGTTCGCGGATCATGTCCGCATCCCAGCAGCCGCCGGCATCACGCAGTTTTCTGGATCGTCCACTGCCACCCGCGCGCTCAAACAGGGTGCGCGCGCTCTCACGCAGCAGGCGAAGGTCCTCCTGGTCGCTCAAAAGAATATCAGTCTGTGTCATTTTGTTTTCGCCGGATCATAACAGGGTTGTCGGTTGAAAATACCACCTCGCCCTTGGGGTTCCTGGCGCTGACGGTATAGTGCAGAACACCTCGGTCGGGCTTGCTTTTTGACGGCGTAACCGAATTGATCGTCAATTCGATATCGAGGGGTTCGTTCGGCCGCACGGGCCGCAGCCAGCGAAAATTGTCGAAGCCCATACCGCCGATATTGGCGACATCGGCCATCAGCTCCGCCATGACCGGCCTGAACACTTCAAGCATCGTCTGAAAGCCCGATGCAATCAGGCTACCGTGTATGGTGGTCGCATAGTCCTCGTCGGTGTGCAGGCGTTGCGGGTCCCACTCCTTGGCGAAAGCTATGATCGCCTCTTTGCTCATCGGATCGCTGCGAAAGCGATAAACCTGGCCCGGCGCGAAGTCATCGAGATACTTCAAGAGGCCGCCTCCTTTGAAAACCCGGAATCATACCCGCTCGAATCCTTGGCAATTCGCACGCGGTTGAACTCTTCCAGTTTCGGATAATTTTCCCTGAAAGCTGCCAGAAACTCGGTGATCGGCGCGTCGACGTATAGCCCCCGGTCATTCACATATTCCATGTGCCGGTTATTCTGCTCGTCGAATTCGTGGAAAAGAGCGTCGTGATATCCGTCAAACACCAGCGGCTTGACCCCGAATCGTTCGCACAACTCCTTGTTGAACGCAGGGGTGACCTTGTAGGCCTCACCGTCCAGCCACAACTGAACGTAGCCATGATAGATGAACAGGTCGCTGTCCATCAGCTCTTGCAGCTTGGGCGTGTTCAGGTGGTTGCGCACATCCGCAAATCCCAGAGCGGCGGGAATACCGACGGCCCGCAGACAGGCCGCAAGAAGGATTGCCTTGGGCACGCAAAATGTCGCTTCCGCTCCGGCGATTCGACTGGCGCGATACGAATCCTCGTCCAGCGCGAAACAATAGGGATCGTAACGGATATCATCGCGAACCGCCTCGAACAGCCGGATTGCCTTGTCGCGGCTTGATGTGTCTGGGGGAAGATCACGCAATGCCCCGGACACGAAAGCCTGCACTTCAAGGCTGTCGCTTTCGACAAAATGCGACGGCATGACATACCGTGCCGCCTCTGCCGACAGGTCGTCTTTCGACTGTGCCATTAGCCCCCCTCTCTCTCTTTCTAACAAGTGTTAGATTAATGGTGAAAACCCTACCCGTCAACGGGGTTCATTCTTTCTTCTGCGATTCCACGCCGAAGCGGGCGTTGTCTTCTCCCAAGACCGCCGCACGTCCGACAGAGCCGGCCTGCGAACGGAACTCGGGCGCGATCGGCAGCGGAAGCGCAGGCACCTCCCGACCGGAAATGTTCAACTTCCGCCCAAACACGCCCCGTGCGGTGAAATGCGGATCGGTCGCGGCTTCGGCAGGTGTTTTCACCACCGAACAGCAACAGTCCGCCGCCGACAGCAATGGCCCCCAATGCGTTGACGGCTGGCTTCCGAGACGGCGCGCAACTTCTGCGGCACAGGCAACCGGGTCGCTCCAGTCGTCGCGAAGATCCTCGGGCAGGCCAATAACATCGCAGAAGGCTTGCCAGAATTTCTCTTCCAGCGAACCGACCGCGATCTGCCGGCCATCCGCCGCCGAATAAAGCCGATAGCGGGCAAGTCCGCCGGTCAGGCGGCTGGCAGCATTGTCAATCGCCTGCCCCGCGATCACACCTTCCGCATGCGCCCAGTAGGCGAAGGCAAATGCTCCCTCGGACATCGCAATATCGAGGTGAACCCCCTGCCCGCTTTGCTGCCGCGCCATCAAGGCAAGCAGGATATTGACGACCGCAGGATAGGTGCCGCCGCCGATATCCGCGACCAGCGCGAACGGCATCGTCGGGCGGTCATCCGGTCCACGGCTCAGCGACAGGACGCCCGCATCACTGACGTAATTGAGGTCATGGCCCGCCACCGTGGCCTTTGGCCCGGTCTGGCCATAACCTGTGATCGAACAATAGACGATTCCCGGATTGATCGCGCGCACGGCCTCATATCCCAATCCGAGCCGCTCCATCACGCCGGGGCGGAACTGCTCGACCAGGACATCGGCCTTCTCAAGCAAGGGACGCAGAACATCGAGCGCGTCCTTCGATTTCAGATCAATCGCCACCGATCGCTTGCCGTGGTTCAACACGGCAAACCCGATGCTCACATCGTCGATCTTGGGGTCTGTGTGTCGCGCGTCCTCGCCTGTCACGGGACGTTCGAACTTTATCACCTCGGCCCCGGCCTCGGACAGCATGAGCGTTGCCATCGGGCCGGGAAGAAGGGTGCTGAAATCCAGCACCAGAATATCCTTGAGTGGTTGCGTCATCGTTTTTGCCTCATGCGAAACGCGCGGCACCGTTGTTCAGAACCACGACATCGCGTGTCGGGATCGACGCGCGGAATCGGGCCTCGCCCCCCTCTTCCCAAATCTCGAACCGCACGGTTTCGCCCGGATAAACCGGAGCAGAAAACCGCACGTCCAAACCGACAAGCCGGGCCGCGTCATAGTCAAGCAATGACTTCAAAATCGCCCGCGCCGCCAGACCATAGGTCGCCAGACCGTGCAGGATCGGCCGGTCAAACCCGACCGAGCGGGCAACATCGGGGTCGGCATGAAGCGGGTTCATGTCGCCGCTGAGCCGGTAGATCAGCGCCTGGCGCGGAAGCGTTTCGATATCACATATGTGATCGGGCGCCCGGTCCGGCAGCACCGCCGGATTCGGGCCGGGCCTGTTCTCGCCGCCGAATCCGCCATCGCCCCGGCAAAAGGCCGACATCGCCACGCGCGCCAGCTTGTCGCCTGTGTCGGCGTCGATGATCTCACGGCTTTGATAGATAACCGCGCCCTTGCCCTCGCCCTTGTCCGAGATGAAGTCGATCTTGCTGCGGCCGATGATATTGGCCTTCACGGGCAGCGGCTTGTAGATGTCCAGCCACTGTTCGCCGTGCAGCACTTTCTGCCAGTTCACACCGGCCTTGGGATCGCGCAGCCAGAAGCCGGGATATCCCATCGTGACCGCCATCGAGGGAACCGCCTTCAGGCCGTCCTCATAAACAAAGGCGAGTTCCTTCTTGTCGGTCGGATCCTCACCGAATCCCAGCCCCAGCGCATAGAGGATGGTATCGCGCTCGGTCAGCGTCTGCCGGACCTCTTCAAAATCCCAGTTTGAAAGCGCTTCGAAATCCAACGGCATGATCTTTCCTCCCTTGATCGCTGTCAGAGCGTGTTTTGTGATCCAAGAATTGCCGTGACCTGGCTGGACAACACACCACCGTTACCGTGGGCCAATGCCACATCGACATCCTTCAACTGAATGCCGGGCGCGTCGCCCCGGATCTGGCGCGCGGCCTCGATCACGGTGAAAATACCGTACATTCCGGGATGCACACAGGACAGCCCCCCGCCATTTGTATTCACCGGCAAGACACCGCCCGGCGCGATACGCCCGCCCTCGACAAAGGCCCCGCCCTCGCCCTTGGCGCAGAAGCCGAGATCTTCGAGGAACAGAATCGTGTTGATGGTGAAAGCGTCGTAGAGTTCGACCGCCTGAATGTCGCCGGGCGACATGCCCGCCGCAGCAAAGGCGCGCCTGCCCGACTCGCGGGCCGCCGTCACTGTGAAATCCTTCATCTGCGAAATCTGCCGGTGCGAGCTGTGCGCCGCACTGCCCAGAACGTAAACCGGCGCCTTGGGGAAATCCTTTGCGCGGTCAGCACGCACCATCACGATCGCACCACCGCCATCCGTCACAAGGCAGCAATCGCGCACGGTCAGCGGGTCCCCCACCATGCGCGCGCCGAGCACGTCCTCGCGCGTGAGCGGACCGCGCTCGAACGCTTCGGGATTATGCTGCGCCCATGCCCGCGCAGACACCGCCACGTCCGCCAATTGTTCGCGCGTGGTGCCATATTCGTGCATGTGCCGTGCCGCCGCCATCGCATAGGCGGAGATCGGATAGCGCGGATTATATGGTGCCTCATAGGCCGGCGGGCGTGACGCCGTCACCAGTTTTCCCGAGGCGGTGCGTTGGTTGGAGCCATAAACGATCAACGCGACATCACAAAGCCCGGCGTCAAGCGCCATGGTCGCGGATGTCAGATAATTCACGAACGACGATCCGCCCAGCATGGTGCCGTCGATGAAGCGGGGCTGAATGCCCAGGTATTCAGCCGCCATGAGCGCAGGCATGCTGTCTTCCATCATGGTGCAGAACAGCCCGTCCACGGCGGACAGTTTCAGCCCGGCATCGTCAAGCGCCGCAAGCGCGGACTGCGCCATGACATCATAGGCCGTCAGCCCATGCGCCTCTCCGAAACCGGCATGCCCCGTGCCAACAATCGCGGATTTCCCCCGAAGTTCATTGGCCATGAGTTACACCTCCACCGGCTTGAAAAGCACGACCGGGGCCCCCTCGGCCTCTCCCACAAAGGCGGTCACGGCCATGTCGATGACAACGTCACCGGGGGCAATGCCCTCGACCCGGCTCATCATCCGAACGCCCTCCTCCAGCTCGACCATGCACACATTGTAATCGCCGCCGTGCTCGGGCTTGCGGCGCACCACCGTGGTGGCGTGGACCCGGCCCTTGCCGCTGGCAGGTATCCATGAAATCGCGGCACTATGGCAATGCGGGCACACGACCCTTGGAAAGAAATGAAAGGCTCCGCAGTCATCGCACTTTGGCAGCAGGATTTCCTTGTTGGCGAGCGCGCGCTGAAAAGTCTGGTCTGGCCCTTTGGCGTCCGGCACCGGTGGCCTCCTTCGAGTGTTTGTGTTAAACCTGTTGTCTTAGTTTCTAACATTTGTTAGATTTAGTCAAGCCCCCAAGACCACATCGGGAAAGCCATGTCAGAAACAAACTCAGCCCCCCTCTCCGGCAAACTCGTCATCGCACTCGAACAGGCGGTGGCAGCTCCTTTTTGCTCATCGCGGCTGGCGGATGCCGGTGCGCGCGTGATCAAGGTCGAGCGCAAGGGTGACGGCGATTTCGCCCGCGCCTATGACACCGCCGCGAATGGCGAAAGCGCCTATTTCACATGGTTGAACCGGGGCAAGGAATCTGTCGCGCTGGATATCAAGGCCGAAGAGGACCGCGCGATTCTATTGAGGATGCTGGAGAATGCAGACGTGTTCATCCAAAATCTTCTTCCCGGCGCGCTGGCCAAGTTAGGGCTCGATTCGGCCACCTTGAGACAAAGATTTCCGCGCCTCGTGACCTGCGACATCACCGGCTACGGCGAAGATGGCCCGATGCGAAACGCCAAGGCTTATGACCTTCTGGTGCAGTGCGAAAGCGGCCTGGCCTCGGTGACCGGCACGCCGGACGCGCCCGGTCGGGTTGGGGTGTCGGTCTGCGATATCGCCACCGGCATGACAGCCCATGCCGGGATCTGCGAAGCGCTGGTCGGGCGTGATCGCACCGGCAAGGGCAGCGGCGTTTCGGTGGCAATGTTTGACGTGATGGCCGACTGGATGGCGGTTCCGCTGCTCTATTACGACTACCTCGGCAAAATGACACCGCGTGTCGGACTGAACCACACGGTCATCTGCCCGTACGGGGCATATGAGTGCAGGGACGGTCATCTCGTCGTCATCACCGTGCAGCACAGCGGCGAATGGCAGAGATTCTGTGAACACATACTGGGCGACGCGACTCTGGCAACCGACCCCCGGTTTCATGACAACTCGGCGCGACTTGAAAACAAGCCCGCGCTCGAAGCGCTCATCAAGGCAGAGTTCGCCGCCCATGACCGCGTCGAGATTCTGAAACGGCTTGACGCGGCGGGCATCGCATCCGGGGCCGTGAACGATGTGGTCTCCCTGTCCAGCCACCCGCAACTCGACAGGACCACCATTGGCACACCCTCCGGCGAAATCAACATCCCTGCGCCCCCGATCCGGCGCAGCATCGGCAACACGAAACTTGGATCCTGTCCTGCCCTGGACGCAAATGGCAAATCCCTACGAACCGAATTTGCGGTTCGGTCCTAGACCTTGAAAGCAGCCCCGATGACAGCCACCAACAAACCCTCGATCCTTCAGAACATCAGGATCATCGACCTGACCTCAATCATGTTCGGCCCCCTGGCGACGCAGATGCTCGGCGATCTGGGGGCCGATGTCATCAAGGTGGAAGGCCCTGAGGGTGATCTCCTGCGGCAGATCCAGCCGTCTCGCCACGCGTTGATGGGTGCCGCCTTTCTGGGGGCGAACCGCAACAAGCGCAGCGTCGTTCTGGACCTCAAGACAGAGCCGGACCGAGACCGCCTGCGCAAGCTTCTGGCCGATGCCGATGTGATGATCTCAAGCATCCGGCCTGCGGCGCTGGCGCGCCTGTCGCTCGATCCCGATACGCTGCGGCGCGACAACCCGAACCTGATCACGGTTTCCGCGACCGGGTTTGGGCAGGACGGACCCTACGCCGCGAAACCCGCCTTTGACGACATCGTTCAGTCAGCCTCGGGGCTGGCAAGCCTGCCCCGCCTTCGCGATCCCGAGGCAAAGCCCGATTATTCCCCGACCATCCTTGCCGACAAGCTTGGCGGCATAACCGCGGCCTATGCGGTCATGGCGGCACTGTTTCACCGCGAACGCACCGGTCAGGCGCAGCACGTCGAGGTGCCGATGTTCGAAACTCTGACGGCGTTTCTGCTGGCCGAGCATCTGGACGGTGCCACATTCGATGACGTGCCCAGGAATTTCGGCTATGCGCGGATGCTGGTGCCGCACCGCCGCCCGCTTGAGACAAAGGATGGCTTCATAACGCTGCTGCCCTATACCAACCTGCAATGGGCACGGTTCTTCAAGGTGGTCGGGCGCGATGACATGATCGACCACATCTGGGTCACTGACATGGACGCCCGTAGCCGCAACATCGGCGCATTATACGATATGGTGGCCCAGATTGCGCTAACTCGGACAACAGAGGACTGGCTTGCCCTGATGGAACAGGCCGACATACCCGCCATGCCGGTGCGCAACCTGTCGGATTTGCCGAACGATCCGCATCTTGCCGCGACCGGGTTCTTTCAACAGATTGATCACCCGACCGAAGGTGCGATCTGGACGACACGCCCGCCGGTTCGATTCTCGGCAACGCCGGCGCGGCATGATCATCGCCCTGCCCCCAGGCTGGGGGAGCACAGCGACGAGATCCTCGGTCCGGGTGAAAAATAGCTCCGCCTCGGTGTTTGTCGAAAAAGTCGCCCGCCGGTTTCCTGCGGCGTCTCTGGTTCAAAGGGGAGGCTTCCAGTTTCGGGGTTGAGCCAGACGGGCCCGGCGGGGAGCCAGTTGCGGGTTATGCCCGACCAGCGGCCTGGGTTCGGATCCGGTCTCCCGGGCATGTTCTGCGCGTAACCGCTGCTCACAATCCGTTCAGGTTGGTTCGGCAATCACAAGAATTTCTGCCGTGACGCAGATGGCATTCGCGTCACGCGCCAGGCGGCCGGTATACCCGCGCCCATCGAACCCGACCGAAGCAATCCGAAGATCAATTCCGCTGTCTTGCAACCGTCCATCGAGGATCAGGATCTCGGTGGCATAGCTCGTGATCCTTTTACCATCGCAAAAGGCGGTTCCGACGAGGCTGCCAATCCCTTCCAGCCGGGCTGTCGCATTGCCATGGCGATGCCAAAAGTCCAGCAAGGCGGACCCGATATCCTGATTGGGCCGCAAGGTGACGAGGAAGGCATTTGTTTTGGCCGGAGCATCCGTGGACTGGGGCCGGAACAGGGTGAAATTCGTCTCGGGATCGTGGCAGGACACAAGCCCCGCCCCTTTCAGGCCCCATCCCGTCGCCTCGAAATCCTGCGACAGGATACTTTCATCGCACAGCATGTGCCCGGCGTCCGGCAGACCCGTCACCGCGTCCCAAACCCCGTGACAATGCAGGAACGCCAGCCCCTCACGCTGGCCCAGATGCACGCCCGCATGTCTGGCACGCACGGGTGCGGTCCTTTCATTTGTCGCGCTATACCACGCGGCATGGTCATCGCCGGGCGAGGGGGCCGGGGTGACAAAGCGCAAAAGGGCAAAGCTGGCCCCGTCAAGGCGCAGATAGCCGAAGGCAAACCCCAGCCCGGCAAAGGCAGACTGCACCGCCTGTGCCAGGCTCTGTCCGGCAACCAGCGTGACGCGCACCGGGACCGCCTCGCAGGGAAGGGCGATCAAGCGCTCCTTGGCGATCTCGCCGGGATGCTGTATCCGTCGCATCTTTTCCGTCACGCTGCCGGGTCCGGCAACTGACCACGGGCCAGAAGTTCGTCGCGGATCATGTTCCTGGTGATCTTGCCATAGGCCGACTTGGGCAACGCATCCCACAGCACGACGTAGCGCGGCAGCTTGTAGCGGGCCACCTGCGGGGAAAGCCATGCCAGAATGTCATCGGGACTTGGTGCCGACTGTGGGTTCGGCACGCACACGGCCATGCCCACCTCGCCCCAGACCGGATCGGGGACGCCCAGCACCACGACTTCGGAGAGGTCGGGATGCAGAAGCAGTTTCTCTTCAATCTCGCGGGGATAGATGTTGGAGCCGCCGGAAATATACATGTCGGACGCGCGTCCGGTCAGATAGACAAAGCCCTGCGGATCCATGTGGCCCAGATCGCCGGTCAGGAACCAGCCGTCGCGGAAACTCTTCTCATTGGCCGTCGGATTGTCGAAGTAACCTGCAAACACCGCAGGACCGATCACCGCGATTTCGCCGGTTTCGCCAAAGGCGACCTCCTCGCCCTGCGGGTTCTGGATCTGCACCTGCATCCCCGTGCGGGCAAAGCCGCAAGTGCCGATGCGCATCCTGTCATCATCGGCGTGATGATGCGCGGGCGGCAGGACGGTGATGTTCCCCGTCACCTCACCAAGGCCGAAATATTGCACCAGCACCGGGCCCAGCTTGTCCAGCGCGCGGCGCTGGTCGGCGCGATACATCGGTGCCCCTGCATATATGACATAGCGCAGGCTGGAGTGGTCGTGCTGATCGACACCCGGATCCTCGACCAGCAGTTTCAGAATCGTCGGCACGGTAAACATGTTGGTGACACGCCAGCGCGCGACCAGTGCCCATATCTGGGCGGGGTCGAACTTCTCGCCCGTGGGAAGGATGGTTTTCACCCCATGTGCCACCTGCGCCAATTGGTGAACGCCTGCGCCGTGCGACAAGGGGGCCACCACGAGCGAGGCATCTTCGGGTCCTGTCGCGGGCATCAGATCGCACAGGTGGTTGGTGATCACAAAGGCCAGTTGGCCATGGGTCAGCACGGCGGCCTTGGGTTTGCCCGTGGTGCCGGAGGTGAAGAAGAACCACGCCGGATCATCGCGCTGCACCGCTACGGCGGCTGGTGCCGCGCCGCGATGACGGGAAATCAGCGCCTCATAGTCGGGCCCGATGAGAATCGTCGCATCGACATGCGGCGCACAGGCGGCAGCGTGGTCGCAGAATTGCGCCCCGCAGAGCAAGAGCCTTGCCCCGGACGAGCCTGCCAGCCATGCCAGATCGTCAGGCGAGAGGCGGAAATTCGCGGGCACCCAGACAGCCCCCACACGCCAGCAGGCAAACATCGCCTCGAACATCTGGTTGCAATTGGACGATTGCACCAGCACCCTGTCCCCCTTGGTGATGCCGTAGTCTTGCACCAAGGCCTGCGCGAAGGCAGCGGCGCGGGCCTCGATCTCGGCCCAGCTCCAGGTTTGATCGCCCCAGACAAAGCCGATGTCGTCCCCCAGCCGCCGCGCGCTTTCGGTCAGAAGATGCGACAGATTCATCACCCGCCTGGAAACCGGGGTGACGCCCTGCGACAGATCCATTCTCATTTCACGCGTTCCAGGATCGAGACATAATTGGCCACGGCAGCACCGCCCATGTTGAACACGCCTGCAAGCGTGGCATCGGGGATCTGCATCCCCTCGGCCTCACCGGCCAGTTGCATTGCTGCCATGACATGCATCGACACACCCGTGGCCCCGATAGGGTGCCCCTTGGATTTCAGCCCGCCAGAGGCGTTGACCGGCAGCCGCCCGTCCTTTTGCGTGATCCCCTCGCGGATGATGCGGTGCCCCTGACCGGGTTCGGCCAGTCCCATCGCCTCGTATTCCAGCATCTCGGCGATGGTAAAACAGTCATGCGTTTCGACAAGGCTCAGGTCATCCAGCGTCAGGCCGGACTCTGCCAATGCCTTTGACCACGCCATGCGCGCGCCGCGAAATTCCAGCACATCGCGCCGCGACAGGGCCATGATGTCATTGGCCTGCACCCGCGTCCGAAAGCCAATAGCGCGCTGCATGGTTGCCGCTGTCTCGGCATCCGCCAACACCAGCACCGCCGCACCGTCCGAGACAAGCGAGCAATCGGTGCGCCGCAACGGGCCCGCCACGCGGGGGTTCTTGTCGGAGACGGTGTTGCAGAAGCTCAGTCCGAAATCCTTGCGCATATGGGCGTAAGGGTTGGCCATGCCGTTGGCGTGATTCTTGGCGGCGATCATTGCAAGCTCTTCCGAGCGGTCGCCGTAACGCTGAAAATAGCTTTGCGCGATCTGCCCGAACAGACCGGCAAAGCCGCCGTCAACATCCGCTTCCTCTGCGCGGTAACTGGCCCCCAACAGGATGTCGCCCACTTCGGCCGTGGGGGTGGCCGTCATCTTCTCTGCCCCGACGACCAAGGCGATGTTCCCGCGTCCAGCCTCGATGAAATCCATCGCGCCGAACAGTGCCGCCGATCCGGTCGCGCAGGCATTCTCGAACCGGGTCGCCGGTGTATGGGCCAGGCCTTCGGTCCCCATGGCGACCAGGGCACCCTGAAAATCCTGCTTGGAAAAGCCGTTGTTGAAGACACCTACGAAAATGCCGTCCACATCCTGCGGGCCGATCTGCGCGTGCCCCAGGGCCTGTGACACGGCCTCGGCCATCAGGCTTTCGGTATCGGGGTGTTCGGATTTGCCAAAGGCCGTATGGCCCCAGCCGACGATCTGCGCGCGTGTCATGGTTCGTTTCCTTTCAGTGATTCGCCCTCGGGCCAACCCGTGGGCGGGGCCGTGGCAAGACGTGTTTCAATCAGGCGCGCCTCGGCTTGCAACTTCTGTGCAAGCTCGCTGCGGCGGGGTTCCTTCATCCGGCTTTCGATGGCCGCCAGTGAGACAGCGCCGACCAACTGGCCTTTCTGCCCCCGCAACGCGACACCAAGGCCCCATGAATCCTCGAAGATCAGACCGGGGTTCAGGGCCACGCCGGTCGCCCGCGCCTGCGCAAGATGGGCGCGCAATGTCTCGGGGGAGAGACGGGGATAGTTGCTTGTCAGCTCGACATGGTTGGATCTCATCACCGCCTCGGCCTCAGCCTCGGGCAGCGCGGCCAGCATGGCCAGCGATCCCGCCCCCACGCCCAGCGGATGATGCCCGCCGGGCATCAGCGCATAGGTGCGAATCGGATAGGTGCCTTCCTCGCGGTGCAGGCAGACCGAGTATCGCCCGCGCCGCACCGACAGAAAGGCGGCATCTCCCGTGTCTCGTGCAAGGCGTTGCAGACTATCGATCGCCTGGGACAAGAGCCCGTGGCGATCCTGTGCCAGAAGACCCAAAAGATAGGCTTCTTCCCCCAGATGATAGGTGCGGGTGATGTCGGCCTGTTCGACCAGCCGCGCCCGCATGAGGGCCAGCACAAGGCGCCTGACCGTGGCCTTGTTCAGCCCGGTTTCCGCAACAAGACCCGATAACGAGATGCCCGCCGCCGAGTGCTGTCCGATCAGACACAGCAGCGCCAGCGCCCGGTCCACGCTTTGCGCGCCGCCAAGCGACGAGTCTCGCTCATCCAGTTTCACATTATGAACCAAAAACAGGGGGCTTTCGTGGCATGGCATTCGTATTCCCGGCCATCCTGATTTTATCTTGGGTGATTTGCAAGTTTTTGTTGCAATTCTGAAAGCCAAAGGTCCACTATTTGATCAGCCCGGCGACGACGTGAGAACGGAGTCGCTGAGCGAGGGATATTCCAAGGGAGTGACGAATGAAATTTTTCAGCATCACAGGCGCGGCGCTGGCGGCAAGCCTTGCGGTCGCACTCAATATCGGTGCGGCAAGCGCGCAGGAACTGCGACTGTCGCACAACACGGGCGACACGACGACGTGGCACAAGGGAGCAGAGCGTTTTGCCGAGCTGGTGGCCGAACGCTCGGGCGGCGATGTGACGGTGCGCGTATTCCCCAACGCGCAGCTATCGGGCGGCGATCAGATGCGTCAGGCCGAAATGGTCGGTCGGGGCGCGCTGGATCTGGTGGTGACATCGGCCATCAACGTGACCCCGCTGGTGCCCGAGATGGCGGTGTTCTCGCTGCCCTATCTTTATTCCAATTACGAGCAGGTCGATGCGACCACACAGGGCGCACCCGGGCAGATTTTGTCCGATATTCTGCTGGAGAAAGGCATTGTCGTTCTGGCTTGGGGCGAGAACGGTTTCCGCGAAGTGACCAACAATAAACGCCCGATCCGCACCCCCGATGACATGCGCGGCCTGAACATGCGCGTGGCAGGCCCGATGTATATCGACGTGATGAACGCGCTGGGTGCCAACCCCCAGCAGATGCAGTGGGGCGAGACGATGTCGGCGCTGCAGCAAGGCGTTGTGGATGGGCAGGAAAACCCCATTGGTGCCGTCATCATTCCGCAGCAAGTCTATGAAGTGCAGAAATACCTGACCACCTGGCACTATTCCTATGACCCGATTTTCCTTGGTATTTCCAAGGATGTCTGGGAAAAATTCGACGCGGACAAACAGACGATGCTTCGTGAGGCAGCTCAGGAGGCGATGGAGTACCAGCGCCAGATCACCCGCGAGGGAACAGCCAAGGGGATCGACTTCCTGCGCGAGAAGGGCATGGAGGTCTATGAGCCGACCGACGAAGAACTGGCGGCCTTCCGCACGGCAACACAACCCGCCTTTGACCAGTGGGCTGCGAAAGTGGGCCCCGAGATCGTGGGCGCATTCCAGGACGCTATCGCCGCCGCCAACTGAGGCGTGACCTAGCCGCCCGTGGCCACCGACGAGGGCCACGGGCTTTTGCTGTCGGGGTTCCGATTGATGATACGTCTGCTGTTGCGCGACTTTGAAAAGATCGTCTGCGCCATCCTTTTCATCACCATGACCGGCATCGGCTTTGTGAATGTCGTTGTGCGCTACGGCACCAACTTCTCCTTTGCCGCGAATGAGGAACTGCTGATCAACGGCTTTCTGCTGTTGACGGTGTTCGGTGCCGCCATCGCCGCCCGGCGCGGAGAGCATCTGGCCGTGACCATGGTTCATGACATGTTGCCGCGTTGGCTCTGGTCGCCGGTTTTCCTGCTATCCGTTGCCTTGTCCGTGGCTTTGCTGGCGTTCTCGGCCTGGTTCTCTTGGGAAGCGATGATGAATATCAAGCGGGTCGGGATGCGCTCTTACGGTCTGGGGCTGCCTGCATGGTATTATCAGGCCGCTTTGCCCCTGGGGTTCGCGCTGATCATCCTGCGCTATCTGCAACACGCCTGGACGGTCCTGCGCGCGGGGCCTGATGCCAAGGCGATTGCCCGGAGCGATCATGTTTGAGCTGATCGGCATCTCATCGGCCGGAACGCAGATGATCATCGTGTTTTTCGTGCTGCTGGCGCTGCGGGTGCCAGTGGCTTTCGCGCTGGGCCTGTCGGCGCTTTATGCGATGTGGACCATCGGCTTCGGTCTGGATCTGGCCGGGGATCTGATCGCCACGGGCATCACCAAATTCTCGCTTCTGGCGATCCCGTTCTTCATTCTGGCGGGCACCTTGATGGGCAGTCTTGGCATTGCCGAACGGATGATCCGTTTCTTTCGGGTCGCCGTTGGCGATCTTCCGGGGGGCATGGGCACAGTGGGCACCATTGTCTGCCTGTTCTGGGGGGCGGTCAGCGGATCGGGCCCCGCATCCGTCGCTGCCATTGGCCCCATGATCATCAAGGGTATGGAGGAGGACGGCTATGACCGCGCCTTCGCGGCCGGGCTGGTGGTGACGGGAGCGGCCTTCTCGATCGTGATCCCGCCGTCCATCGGTCTGGTGATCTATGGCGTCATCGCCGAAACCTCGATCTCGCAATTGTTCATCGCGGCCATCATACCGGGCATTTTCATGGCCTTGATCATGTTGCTGGTGCTGCCGTTCGCGCCTCACCGCACCGGGGCGGCTGGAGTGTCCGGCAGTAGCGCCGCCTTGCAAGCTCTCAGCCCGAATCCCTATGCCCAAATGCCACGGCGGGTGGCTCTGTGGCAGTCCTTCCGGGACAGTTTCTGGGGGCTGATGACACCGGTGGTCATTCTGGGCGGGATCTATTCCGGCATTTTCACCCCGACCGAGGCCGCCATCGTCGCCACCGTCTACGCGCTTGCTGTGGGTGGTTTCGCCTATCGCACCCTGAACGCGAAGGCGCTCTTCGTTGCGCTGGGCGATGCGGCGGCATCCTCTGCGGTCGTCATGCTGATCGTGGCCTATGCCAGTCTGTTTGGTTGGGTGGTCACGGTCGATGATCTGGTGGGCAGCTATTCCAGCGCGCTTTTGGGGGTGAGCGAGAGTGGCTGGGTGATCCTTCTTGTTGTCATGGTGATCCTGCTGATTGCGGGGATGTTCATGGACCCTGTGACCGTCATGTTCATCGCTTTGCCGATTTTCCTGCCGGTCGCGCGTGAAATGGGATGGGATCCGGTCTGGTTCGGGGTGTTGGTCATGGTCAATCTGGCCATCGGTCTTATCACCCCGCCTGTGGGGATAAATCTCTATGTGGCGGCCAATGTGACAAAACTCGGCATCGAACAGGTGGCGCGGGGCACAATGCCGTTCCTGCTGGCAAGTCTGATCGGCTTGATCGTGGTCGCGGCGGTGCCGGAAATTTCGCTGATTCTGGTGAAATGGTTCCGGTAAGTGACCGCAAGGCAAGGCAAAGCAAGGAATTGGACATGCAGACAGCAATCGTAACGGGTGCCGCGCGCGGCATCGGACTGGCCACAACGCAGCTTATGTTGGCCGAGGGCTGGCAGGTCGCCATGATCGACCGCGATGCGGAGGCGCTGATGGCCGCGGCCGAAGAACTGGACAATGTATTTCCCGTGGTCTGCGATGTCTCGGACCCGGAACAGGTCAGCGCCATGACAGCCAGCGTGGCCGACCGATTCGGACGCATCGACGCCTTGGTCAACAACGCAGGCGTGGCCGACTTCCGTCCCTTGGCCGAGACCGATCTCGCGATCTGGCGCGAGGTGATGGCCACCAATCTCGATGGGGTGTTCCTGACCAGCCAATCCGTTCTGCCGCATCTCAAGGCGACAAAGGGCGCGATCGTCAATATCGCCTCCATTTCCGGCCTTCGTGCCAGCACCCTGCGAGTCGCTTATGGCACCTCGAAAGCGGCCGTTATCCATCTGACGCGGCAGCAAGCGGCCGAGTTGGGGGAATGGGGCGTGCGGGCCAATTGCGTGGCACCCGGCCCGGTGGATACCAAACTGGCACTTGCAGTTCATTCGCCCGCCATTCGCGCCGCCTATCACGACGCCATTCCATTGAACCGCTATGGCCGCGAACATGAGATTGCCGAGGCAATTGCCTTTCTGTGTTCGAAACGGGCCAGCTATGTCACCGGGCAGGTGATCGCCGTTGACGGCGGGTTCGATGCGGTGGGTGTCGGGTTGCCAGCGTTGCGAGACGAACAGCCGACCTGAAAGTGACGCCTGTCAGACAGGTCTTACCATTCATTGTGACGCGTGGTCTTGTGGGCAATGTTCCATCAACGCGATACCCGACTGTCTTGCCGAGGGGGCGCAGGGGCTGTTGCTCATCGCGCCCGAGGGTGGCTTTTGCCCTGCCCCCTCTGCCCTGCCCCGCGCTGCGTGCCGCGCCACCGATCGGCCGGAATGTGACGGGTGACCGCCCTTTCTGCCGGTCACATGACCTCGGCCCGCGCCGTCATCGTCACCACCCCGTCCACCTGCCGCCGCACGCGCAGATCGAACCCACCCTCTGCCTCGCGCGCCTCGATGGCCACCGGGGTGCCGCAGACAAGCGGCGTGCGCCCGCGATACGAAAAGCGCCGAACCGTGCGAGTCGCGGCCTGAGCCGCGAGGTTCATCATCCACACCGCCTGTAGCGGGCCATGCACCACGAGGCCGTCATAGCCCTCGACCCCGGTGGCATAGGGATGGTCATAGTGGATGCGGTGACCGTTGAAGGTGAGCGCCGAAAAGCGAAACAGCAGCACCGGGTCGGGGGTGACATGCCAGGCGGTCGCCTCGGGCCAATCCTCGGCGGGCGGGGGCGGGCTTGCACTGCCCGGCTTGGGGTCTTCGCGGTAGACGATATCCTGCCGTTCGGTCAGGCGCGCGGCACCACTGGCGGTATAGGCATGGAGCTGTGTGACAAAGCCAAGGCTGCCGCTGCGCCCCTGCTTGAAGCGCACATCCTCGATCACCGTTTTGCGGCTTACCACGTCATCCGCTTGAAAAGGCGCGTGAAATTCCACCTCTCCGCCCGCCCACATCCGGCGCGGCAGCGGCAGGGCGGGCAGGAATATCCCCGTTTTCGGGTGGCCATCACGGCCCAGTTGATCGGGCGGCACCGCATCGGGCACAAGGCACCAGTGCAACCCCACCGGCACCTCGGCCTCTGCCAGATATCCCGCCAGCGTCGCGCGATATTGCGCGATCAGCCGCTCGGTTATCTGCTCTGACCGCACATAGCTGCGGCCAATCCAGTCGTCATGATCGCCCATGCGTCCCTCCTGTCACCGGTCCCACGATACAGCAGGCAAACGCCCCGGTCGAGACCAAGACGCCCCAACAAACCCCGGCCCGTGCAACCGGCCCCCCCCCCGCGCGAAATCGGCGCGCCTGCGGCGTGACGGGCGGGCCCTCGCGCGGCTCATCGCATCATATCGAATGGCAACAACCGGCCATTCAAGAGGCTTGCGGCACCGCATCGCACAGCATGGCAGGCCGGATCACGATCGGGCAACATCTGCCAGATGCCGAACAAAAGGCAGTGCCTGAAAATCCGGACTCGCAGATCTTGCGTTTTTATGCTTTTTTTCCCGGCATAGGGAGAGAACGCGCATGTTCAGCCTTGGCGACATCATGGCAGAGGCGTTCGGCCTTATCCTGACATGGGATCGGAACCTGAGCGAGATCGTCATCCTGTCATTGCGGGTGACGCTCTCGGCGGTGGCGCTTGCCTGCCTTATCGGCCTGCCCTTGGGCGCCGTGGTGGGCGCGTTCCGCTTTCCGGGGCGCGGGGTGGTGACGTTGCTGCTCAACACGCTGATGGGGCTGCCGCCGGTGGTGGTGGGGCTATTCGTCTATCTCATGCTGTCGAATGCCGGGCCTTTGGGTATCCTTGGCCTGCTCTATACCCCCACGGCGATGATCGTGGCACAGACGATCCTTGTCACCCCCATCGTCGCGGCGCTGACGAAACAGGTGATCGAGGACCTGCACGGCGAATATACCGAGCAATTCGCCTCTTTCGGCCTCACGGCACGCGCCCGCGTGGCCGCGCTCTTGTGGGATGCGCGTTACAGCCTGCTCACGGTGGCGCTGGCGGGGTTCGGCCGCGCGGTGGCCGAGGTGGGGGCGGTGCTGATCGTGGGCGGCAATATCAACCACGTGACGCGGGTGATGACCACGACCATCGCCTTGGAAACATCCAAGGGCAATCTGCAACTGGCGCTGGCGCTTGGCGTGTTGCTTCTGGGGCTGGCGCTGGTGGTCAATGCGGCCGTGATGGCGCTGCGCGCCTCGGCGGTGAGGGCGGCCTATGCGTGACATGGTGATCGAGAGCACGCAGACCTGCGCCATGCCCATCCTGACGGCAACGGGCCTGCGCTTTGCCACCGGCGGGCAGGCGCTGCTGCACGGCATCGACATCGAGATCGCGCGCGGGCGGCGCACGCTCATCATGGGGGCGAACGGGGCGGGCAAGAGCCTGCTCTTGCGGCTATTGCATGGTCTGTTGCCGCCCTCCTCGGGCGAGGTGATCTGGCAGGGCGCGGGCCGCGCACAGGCGATGGTGTTTCAGCGCCCGGTGATGCTGCGCCGCTCGGCCCTCGCCAATCTGCGCTTTGCGCTCAAGGTGCAGGGGCTGTGGGGCCGCGCGCGCGAGGCACGGGCACGCGAGGCGCTGGACATGGCGCATCTTGGCGACAAGGCGCATCAACCCGCGCGCCTTCTGTCGGGGGGCGAGCAACAGCGGCTGGCGGTGGCGCGCGCGCTGATCTGCGAGCCGGAATTGCTGTTCCTCGATGAGCCGACCAGCAGCCTCGATCCGGCCTCCACCCAGATGATCGAGGATCTGGTCAATACCGCCCACAAACGCGGCGTGACCATCGTAATGGTCACCCATGACATCGGGCAGGCGCGGCGCATGGGCGACGAGGTGATCTTTCTTCATGCCGGGCGCGTCGCGGAACGCGGCCCGCTCGATCAGGTTCTGGGCTCGCCGCGCTCAGAAGCCGGCCGCGCCTGGGTGCAGGGGCGGCTTTATACCGGACCTGCCATTTAATCCCCGGCAAACACGGAGCGTTCAATGTTCAGACGTCACCTTCTTTCGCTTGCCCTTGCGGCGCTGGCCTTTGGTGTCACCGCGGCACAGGCACAAGACGATTTCATCGTGGTGCAATCCACCACCTCGACACAGAACTCGGGCCTTTTCGAGCATATCCTGCCGATGTTTCAGGACAAGACCGGCATCGAGGTGCGCGTGGTCGCCGTGGGCACCGGACAGGCGATCAAGAACGCCATGAACGGGGATGGCGACGTGCTCTTTGTTCATGCCAAGGCGGCAGAGGAGAAATTCGTGGCCGAGGGGCATGGGCTAGGCCGCGCGGACGTGATGTATAACGATTTCATCATCATAGGCCCGCCCGTCGACCCGGCAGGCGTAGCGGGGATGACGGATGTCGTGGCGGCCCTGACCAGGATCGCCGAAACGCAAGCCCCCTTCGCCTCACGCGGGGATGACAGCGGCACCCACAAGGCCGAGTTACGCCTGTGGAACGAGGCCGGGATCGACGTGCAGGCGGCTTCGGGCACCTGGTATCGCGAAACGGGGTCGGGCATGGGCGCGACGCTCAATACCGGCACCGGCATGGGGGCCTATGTCCTGACCGACCGCGCCACATGGATCGCCTTTGGCAACAAGGGCGACTACCGGATCGCGGTGGAGGGCGACGCGCGGCTTTTCAACCAGTATGGCATCATTCTCGTGAACCCCGAGAGGCACCCCAACGTCAAGGCCGAGGCCGGGCAGCGGTTCATCGACTGGGTGCTCTCGGACGAGGGGCAGGCCGCGATTGCCAGCTTCAAGCTGGACGGCCAGCAGCTTTTCTTTCCCAACGCAGGCGGCTGAGGCGGGGCCTCAGCGCGCGCGCAGCATCTCGACCCGCGCAATCGCCGCTGCCACCGCCTGTTCGATCGTCATCTCGGAGGTATCGAGCATGAGCGCATCTGCGGCGGGTTTCAACGGGGCCTCGACGCGGGCGCTGTCGCGGGCATCGCGGTCGCGCAAATCCTGCGCGACCTCTTCAAGCGTCACGTCATGACCGGCCTCGACCATTTCCTTGTGCCGCCTGCGCGCGCGCTCGGCGTCGGTTGCGGTGACAAACAGCTTCACCTCGGCCTCGGGGCAGATCACCGTGCCGATATCGCGCCCGTCAAGCACCGCGCCACCCGCACGCCGGGCAAAGGCGCGCTGAAAATCCAGGAGCGCCTGCCGCACCTCGGGGATCGCCGCCACGCGGCTTGCGGCCTGGCTCACATCGGGGGTGCGCAGATCATCGGCCCGAAGATCCTCGGCGCGCAGGCTCTGCGCGGCCTCGACCGGATCGAGCCCGTCCAGCGTGCGCCGCCCGGTGGCGCGGTAAAGCAGGCCGGTATCGAGATGGGCAAAGCCGAAATGCGCCGCCAGCGCCCGCCCGATGGTGCCCTTGCCCGCCGCCGCAGGCCCGTCGATCGCGATGGTGAATGCCATGTCTGCCCCTTTCGATGGACCCTCTTGCTAGACGATCCGCGCCCCTGCCTCAAGCTTCGCTTGACGGCGGCGCGGCGGCGCGGCATCACCTCGCCCATGCTGATCTACAAGATTTTCCGTGGCCCCGAATGGACCGCCCTGCGCGAGGCCGGCGAAACCCCCGGCGCGCCGGTGGATATTGCCGACGGGTTCGTGCATTTCTCCACCGCCGCGCAAGCCGCCGAGACGGCGGCAAGGCATTTCGCGGGCGAGGACGGCCTGATGCTGCTCGCGGTCGAGGCCGACACGCTTGGCGATGCCCTCAAATGGGAGCCATCGCGTGGCGGCGCGCTCTTTCCGCATCTCTACCGTGCGCTGCGGCTGGGTGATGTGGCCTGGGCGCAGCCGCTGCCGCTGGTGAATGGCGCGCATGTCTTTCCGGCGGCTCTGGCATGACCGGGCTGGAGCGTCTTGGCCTCGGGCTGTTGCACCGGCTGGACCCGGAAACCGCGCATGGCCTTGCGCTGCGCGCGCTGCGGATGGGGCTTGCGCCCGCGCCGGGACAGCTCACCTCGGAGCGGCTGCGCACCGATCTCGCCGGGATCATGCTGCCCAATCCCGTGGGCCTTGCCGCCGGGTTCGACAAGAACGCCTGCGCGCTCGGGCCGCTGTCGCGCGCCGGGTTCGGCTTTATCGAGGCGGGCGCGATCACGCCCCGCGCGCAGCCCGGCAACCCGCGCCCCCGGCTGTTCCGCCTGACCGAGGATGCGGGCGTCATCAACCGCTTCGGTTTCAACAATGACGGCATGGCGGCGGCGGCGGCGCGGCTGGCGCGGTGCCCGGCCGGGGCGGTGATCGGCCTCAACCTCGGGGCCAATAAGGACAGCGCCGACCGCGCCGGGGATTTCGCCCGCGTTCTGGCCACCTGCGGCGCGCATCTCGATTTCGCCACCGTGAACGTGAGCAGCCCCAATACCGAACGGCTGCGCGATTTGCAGGGGGCCGAGGCGCTCTCGGCGCTGCTGGCGGGGGTGATGGCGGCGCGCGACGCGCTGCCCCGGCCGATCCCGGTCTTTCTCAAGATCGCGCCCGACCTCGACGATACCGCGCTGGGCGAGATCGCCTCTGTCGCCCAGGAGGCAGGCGTTGCCGCGATCATCGCCACCAACACCACGCTGGCGCGCGACGGGCTGCAATCGCCCGCGCGCACCGAGGCCGGGGGCCTGTCGGGCGCACCGCTTTTCGCGCGCTCCACGCGGGTGCTGGCGCGGCTGTCGCAGCTGACGGGCGGGCAGATGCCGCTCATCGGTGTTGGCGGCATAGGCTCGGCCGAGGACGCCTATGCCAAGATCCGGGCGGGAGCGCGCGCGGTGCAGCTCTATTCGGCGCTGGCCTACAAGGGGCTGTCGCTGGTCGCAGAGATCGTGCACGGCCTCGATGCGCTTCTGGCGCGTGACGGGATGGCCTCGGTGGCAGAGGCGGTGGGCACCGGGCGCGGCGACTGGCTCTGAGCGCGCCGCACCAGGGGCAGACGGGGCCAGTGCGCGACCGGGACAGAGCGCAGCGCCCTATCGCCGCCCTGACCGGGCTTGCAACAGGGGCTGGTTTTTTCCGGTTGCGGGCTGATGAAAAGCGGGGCAGGCAGGCTGCCATCGCGGCAGGGCGGTGCGGGAAAGGGGCGGATGCGGGATGACGGGACGATGACAGGCAAGGAGCGATCGGATCACGACAAGATACGCGCCACCGCGGCGCGGGTGCTGCGCGCAGAGGCGCAGGCGCTGGGCCGCATGGCCGATTGCCCGCCCGAGGGGGTCGCGCGCGCCGTCAAGCTGATGATGGGGGCGCGGGGCCGGGTGATCGTGTCGGGCATGGGCAAATCCGGCCATATCGCGCGCAAGATCGCGGCCACGCTGTCCTCGACCGGCACCCCTGCCCTGTTCCTGCATCCCGGCGAGGCAAGCCACGGAGATCTCGGCATGGTGACGGGCGAGGATGTCTGCCTGCTCTTGTCGAATTCCGGCGAAACGCGGGAATTGTCGGACCTGATCCAGTATACCCGCCGTTTCGGCATTCCGATGATCGCAATCACGCGCGCCCGCGGCAGCACGCTGGCGCGGCAGGCGGATGTGGCGCTGATCCTGCCCGACGCGCCCGAGGCCTGCGCCATCGGCATGGCCCCCACCACCTCGACCACCTGCGCGCTCGCGCTTGGCGATGCGCTTGCCGTCGCGCTGATGGAGGAGCGCGGCTTTGCGGCAGATGCCTTTCACGTCTTTCACCCCGGCGGCAAGCTCGGGGCACAGTTCCTGCGGGTCCGCGACGTGATGCATGAGGGCGACGCGCTGCCGGTGGTTGCCCCCGATACGCTGATGGGCGACACCTTGGTCGAGATGAGCGCCAAGGGCTTTGGCATCGCCGCCGTCACCGAGGGCGGCCTCCTGCGAGGCGCGATCACGGATGGTGATCTGCGGCGCAATCTGGACGGGCTGATGGGCCGCCGCGCCGGCGAGGTGGCCACCCGCGATCCGCGCACCGCGACGCCCGACATGCTTTTATCCGAGGCGCTCGGGCTGATGAACCGCCACAAGATCGGCGCGCTTTTCGTCGTCGAAGACGGGGCACGGCTTTGCGGACTGGTGCATATCCATGACTGCCTGCGCGCCGGGGTCGCCTGAGCGAGGGGGGGCGGAGAGTCGGGCGGCGACATTCGCGATGCGTTGCGCGCGCCTTGTGCCGATTTTCCCGCCGAAGACCACCACAGGCACGGCACCGATGAAACCTGTCCCGAGGAATTCATCGCCGCGTTGACGGCGGCGGGATGGCTTGCCGCGATGATCCCCGAAGAGTTTGGCGGCGTGGGCCTCGGGGCTCTGGCATACCAAGGCATTGTTCGTGATGGATAAAATCAGCGGCTCGGGCGGCAATGCCGGTCATTGCCACGGCCCGATCCATGACATGGGCACGGTGTTGCGGCGTGGGAGGCGGCGAATGCCTGGTTGCAGACCTTTGGCGGCTTCGGCTTTGCCCGCGATTACGACATGGAGTGCAAATTCCGCGAAACGCGGCTTGCCTTGCCCGATCAGAGGCAGTGGCACCCCAAAGAAATTGTCCGCCACAGTTGAAATCCCGAGTCAACCAGAGCATGGTTTACCCATCAATTTCAACGTTCAAACAGCTGTTTAATGGATCCCATCGCGATATTCCTGATACTTTGGCTGCTGCTTCCTTTCGTCTTTCTTTTTCTTTGGCTCCGCGAACGGTCAAAAGGGAAAAGGGTCGAGGCGGCGAAAACCGAAGCCGTTTCTGCGCAGCATGCACTGGAAACACGTTATGCACAGATCATTTCGGTCGAGGATGAGGTGGCAAAACTGCGCACCAAAGCAAGCGATGTGGAAGCAGACCTTGCTGAACTGCGCCAGACCTATGCCGCAAAGCGTGCAATCCTTCAGAAATTGGAGGCACAGGTCGCAATCTATGATGAACGCCTGTCATTTGCCGAACTCGGCGTTTATGAGCCCCATTTCGATTTCTCCGACAGCGAGGCCTACAAGGCCGCAATTTCGGCGGTGCGGGAACGTCAGAAGGATATGGTCAGCTCGAAGACAGCCACAATCTGCCCTGCTGATTGGACCGTGGATGGCAGCAAGTCGAAGGGACAGACCATGGTCAACCGGCAAACCCGTTTGACCATGAGAGCCTTCAACAATGAATGCGAGGCGGCCATTGCGAATACCCGTTGGAACAATGTGAACGCCATGGAAAAGCGGATCCAGCAGGCGCGGTATATTGTTTGGAATGCCCATCAGATTTTCTTGCCCAAACCAAACCCCGCCAACAACCTTGCAATATCATCGCCACACATCGCTACCCGAAATTCGTTCGATCGCCCTGGGCCACGCAGCGTTTGTGCTTGCGCGATCACGAAGTTTTGTATGAAAGGGAGCAATGTTGTCTTGCAATCGCATATCAGCCTTTTTGAACGCTTTCTGTGGCGTTCTGCTGTCCGCGCTGCTTGTGGTGCAGGTTGCGATGGCATCGGCTGCGGCACCTGCGGGCGCGGATACGCAGTTCAGCATGGTCATCTGTTCCGCCGACGGGCTGCGCACCATCACCGTCAGCGGCGAGGATCCCGACGATGCGCCCAACGACCCATCGGCGCTGCATGGACATTGTACGCTTTGCATCCAGGTGGTCGACCTGCCGGGGTGCGCGGCGGCCTGGCAGCCCGCAGGGCAGATCGGGACGACCCGGCGCGCGGATATCACCGCATCCGCACAAACGCGCGGCCAATTCTCGGCCCGCGCTGACGCCATTCGCGCACCACCCGTTCACGTCTGAATTTCCCTGAACGCGGTCCTTCGGGAGGCTCGGCACCCCTGCGTGTCCGTCACCGGTATGCGGCCGCATATTTTCAGACTATTGACGGTGATTCCAAATGACACTTCGCAAACCACTGTGCCTTGGCACACACGCCCTGTTGCTCTGCACGATCTCCGAACTCGCCCTGGCGCAAGAGTTGGGCCAGACCGCCATCGCGCTCGATCCGATTATCGTAGAGGGCGCCATCATCGCCGACGGGCCGATGTCCATCGCGCTGGACCCGCGTCTGGCGATTATCGCTCCGGCCAGTGACGGTGCCGAGATGTTGCGCCAGGTGCCCGGCGTGACGTCGGGCCGCATGGGCGGGCACGGGCTGGAGCTGGTCATTCGCGGCCAGCAGCAGAACCAGATCAACGTGATCGACGCGGGCTCCTTCAGCTATGGTGCCTGCCCCAACCGGATGGACCCCCCGACCGCGAGGGCGTCCTTCAACCGTGCCGATGAGATCATCGTGCAAAAGGGCTATGCCACCGTGACCAACGGGCCGGGCGGCTCGGGCGGGGCGGTGATCCTCAAGCGCAATCCACCGGAGATGGACCAAGAGGTGGCGTTCAGCGGCGCGATCAGCGCGGGCATTTCCAGCAATTGGGGCGGTCGGGATCTGGCCGGGCGGTTCACCTATGATCTGGGCAATGGCCTCTATCTTCAGGGCGCCGGCGAAGTGAACTCGGCCGATAACTATAAAGACGGCTCGGGCCGCGAGGTGCGCAGCGCCTACGATCAACGCAGCGCCGGCGTGACGCTGGGCTATGTCGGCACCGGGATCGATCTGGCCTTTGACCTGGAATATGATCTGGCCGAGGATGTCCTCTTTCCCGGCGCGGGCATGGACAGCCCCTTTGACGAAACCTATACCTACCGCCTGCGCGGCGGGGTCGACGTGGCCATGGGCGCGCTGCACCGGATCGAAGGCACGCTTTACTACAGCACCGTCGATCATGTGATGGACAATTATTCCTTGCGTCCCGTCGGGGCGATGGCGATGCGCGTGCCAGCCACCTCGGACACGGGTGGCGGCAAGCTGGAAGGGCATTTCACCTTCGGCGCGACCGAGGCGAAGATCGGTGTCGATTACCAGTCGAACAACCGCAATGCGACGGCGTTCATGGGGGCGCCGGGCATGATCCCGCTGCTTGAGGTGGAAAACCCTGCGCGCGCCGCCTTCCTGATGTGGCCCGATGTGACGATCGCGCAGACCGGGATCTATGCCGAGACCGAAACGGCGCTGTCCACGGCGACCTCGCTGATCGCGGGGCTGCGGTATGATTACGTGAAGGCCGACGCGGGCAAGGCGGCAGTTACGCCCGCCCTCGGCGCAGCGCCCAACACCTACTACACGGCGCAATACGGCACAGATTTCAACGCCTCGCGGGACGAGCATAATGTCGGTGGCCTGCTGCGGCTCGAACACGACCTGACCGAGGACACGATGGTCTTTGCCGCGCTCTCGCGCTCGGTCAGGACCGCGGACGCGACCGAGCGCGCAATGGCGCGCCCCAACTGGGTCGGCAATCCCGATATCGATCCGGAAAAGCACCACCAGCTGGACCTGGGCGTGCAGATCGACAAAGGCGCGTGGTATCTCAATGTCAATGCCTATGCCGACTGGGTGCAGGATTTCATCCTGCGCGACCAGTTCAGCGTTGCGGGCGTGACCACCTACCGCAATGTCGATGCGCAGCTGGCCGGGCTCGAGATCGCCGCCGGATGGGCGCAGGGCAACTGGGAAATCTGGGGCGATGCCACCTACACTTACGGCGAGAATACCTCGGACAATATGGCGCTGGCGCAGATCCCGCCGCTGCAAGGGCAGGTCTCTGTCGCCTATGGGAAGGATGGCTGGCGCGGCGGTGCCCGTGTGAACTGGGCGACCGAGCAGGACCGGATCGACCCGTTCCGAGATCCGGGAACCACGTCGGGCTACGCGACGCTGGACCTCTTCGGAAGCTACGCGCTGTCGGGCAAGGCGACGCTGCTGGCCGGTATCAACAACGTGACCGATGAGACCTATGCCAATCACCTCAGCCGCTCGAACCTCTTTGATGCGACGGTCACGCAGGTGAACGAGCCGGGAAGGACGATATACGTCAAACTCGAAGCGGCCTTCTGATCGCGTCGGGTGCCGGGCGCTTCGCATGGCCTTTGCCTGCGCGGCGCTGGCGCAGAAAACCGAGACCGGGGGCACGTCCCCCGGCTCATCCCCGCCCCCCCGTCACTGCGGATCGAGGCACCGACAGCCCCAAGCGCGGCTGCCGAGGATCACTCTGGTCATTCGGGTATGGCGCGAGTCCCTGCGGATGTTCAGGTGATGCAAAAGGCGGCAGAGCCAGCCAACCCTGCGCAGATGACTGCGTCTGGCAGCGCCTCGGACGCACTGACATTCCTCCAGCGTGGCGGGCCCGCGATCTGGTCGATTTCGGCGCTCTCTGTCGTGGCCCTTGCCCTCATTCTCTGGAAGACTTGGCACCTCGTCATGATGGGCGCGTGGAGCGGCGAGCACCGCGTGCAAAGGGCCGTCGCGCTTTGGACCGGGGGCCGCGAGGCGGAGGCGCTGGCCGGCCTTGAGGGCCGCCGCACCTGCCGCGCCGAGCTGGTCCGCACGGCGATGGCTGCGCGCCATGACAGCACGCTCGACGATGCGGGCGGGCGCGCCGAAACCGAGCGCGTGGCGCGCGGCCTCATCGCACGTGCCCACCATGGCCTGCGCCCACTGGAGCTGATCGCGGCGATCGCGCCGCTTATGGGACTTCTCGGCACCGTCCTTGGCATGATCGCCGCCTTTCAGAGCCTGATTTGAAACTAGGGCCTGTGGACATTCATCT
>DISF01000039.1 GCA_002421985.1 Roseovarius sp. UBA6217
CCGCCCGACCACCTTTCCCAAGGTGCTCGATACCCTGCGCGACGAAGGCCTGCTGCCGCCCCTTGCAGAGGACGACACGCCGCCGTTCGACATCACCCGCACGCCGCTGATCTTTCCCGTGCCGCGCTCGGCGCAGCTGGCGACCATGGCGCGTGGTGAGACCGGCGGGCTGCTGGCGCTGGCCTATTCCAACATGCGCGGCTATGGCGACGTGCACCCCACTGTGGGCGAATTGCGCGTGGGCTATCTGCCGGTCACGGTGCCGCATCCGGTCACTGGCAAGCCGGTCGAGATTGGCGAGGTGCAGGTCACCGAATGCGAAATCGTCGCCATGTTCGAGAAAACGGATGAGGGCGCGCCGGTCTTTACCTTGGGCTATGGCGCCTGTTTCGGCCATAACGAGGTCAAGGCGATTGCCATGGCCGTGCTGGACCGCGCCATATCCGTGGCGGCGCAAAACGGCCGGATCAACAATCCGTCCGAAGACCCCGAATTCGTGCTGCTGCATGTGGACGGGATCGAAAGCATGGGGTTCTGCACCCATTACAAGATGCCCCATTACGTCACTTTCCAAGCCGATATGGACCGCCTGCGCGCGGCACGCGGCAAAGCCGAGGAGCCAAGCCATGTTTCCAACTGACACAATGGCCCAAGGCCACGAGGGGGCCGAATATGGCTTTGCCTTTCTGGACGAGGACGCCAAGCGCGAGCTGCGCCGCTCGATCTTCAAGGCGGTCTGCATTCCGGGCCATCAGGTGCCCTATGCCAGCCGCGAAATGCCGATTGCACGCGGCTTTGGCACTGGCGGGATGCAGGTGACGCTGGCGCTGCTCGGGCCGCGCGATTGCGTCAAGGTCATTGACCAGGGCGCCGATGACAGCGTGAACGCCGCCAATATCCGGGCGTTCTTCTCGCTGACCTGCCCCGGCGTCAGCGGCACCACCCTGACCGAAGCGGCCAGCGTCATCCAGACCCGCCACCGCATCCCGGAACTGCCGCTGCGCAACGATCAGATCCTTGTGTTTCAGGTGCCCTACCCCGACCCGCTGGTGCTGGTCGAACCCAACGCCGCCACACGCCGCCGGATGCATGGGCGCGCCGATTACGCGCGGCTTTGGGTCAAGCTTTATGAGGATATGGTGGCCTTTGACGAGATCACGATCTCGCACCGCTATCCGACGCGGATCAACGGGCATTACATCATCGACCCGTCACCGATCCCGCGCTATGACGTGCCGAAACTGCATCAGGCCGATTGCCTGTATCTTTTCGGCGCGGGGCGTGAAAAGCGCATCTATGCGGTGCCGCCCCACACCGACGCGATCCCGATCACCTTTGCCGATGTGCCCTTTACGGTCGAGGAATTCATCGACCGCAAAACCGGCAAGCGCCATTGCTGCCGCCGCTGTGGGGCGACCGACAGCTTTCTGGACGAATTCCCTGATGAGGACGGCAACCGCGTCTTCCAATGTTCGGATGCCGCCTATTGCGACAGCCGCCTTATGCAGCAGGAGGCCGCAGAATGACCCCGATCCTGAATGTCGAACACCTGACCCGCATCCATGGCAAGGGCTGCGACCGCTGCCTCACGTCGACCGGGCCAGAGCATGACACCAATATCTGCCCGCATTGCGGGTCGGTGGTGGCCGTGGCCGATGCGTCCTTCCAGCTGCACCGGGGCGAGGTTCTGGGCATCATGGGCGAGTCCGGTTCGGGCAAATCCAGCCTTGTGAAGATGCTCTATTTCGATGACCAGCCCACATCGGGCCGCGCGACCTATGATCTGGACGGGCAGTCGCATGACCTGTTTTCGCTGAACGAGGCACAGCAACGCCGCCTGCGCGATACCGCGATGGGAATGGTCTATCAAAACCCGTCGCTGGGGCTGAATTTCGACATTTCCGCCGGCGGCAACATTGCCGAGCGGCTCTTGATGTCGGACGAATTGCGCTATGGCGTGATCCGCGAAAAGGCCCGCGCGCTGCTGGCCCGGACCGAGGTGCCGCCCGCGCGCATGGACGAACTGCCGCGCAATTTCTCGGGCGGCATGCAGCAGCGGGTGCAGATCGCGCGCGCGCTCTCGACCGGCGCGCCGCTGCTGTTCCTCGATGAGGTGACGACGGGCCTCGACCTGTCGGTGCAGGCGCGCATCCTCGATCTGATCATGGAATTGCAAGAGGAATCCGGCGTCTCGATGCTGGTTGTCACGCATGATCTGGGCGTGGTGCGCCATCTGACCACCCGCACCATCGTGATGAAATACGGCCGCATCATCGAATCCGGGCTGACCGACCAGATCCTTGAGGATCCGCAGGCCGCCTATACGCAACAACTTGTCTCCAGCGCCTTGTGAGGGTCCGATGAGCGATTTTATTCTTTCCGTAAAGGGCCTGGGCAAGGGTTTCTACCTGCATGACCGGGCCAAGCATATCCCTGCCGCCGTGGGCATTTCCTTTGATCTGCGGGCGGGCGAGTTGGCCGCACTTGTGGGGCCTTCGGGGGCGGGGAAATCCTCGCTGCTCAAGGCGATCTATCGCAGCTATGTGCCGTCTGAAGGTGTGGTGAACTATACCACGGCGGCGGGCGATGTGGTCGATCTGGCGCATGCGCCGGAAACCCAGATCACCGCGC
>DISF01000046.1 GCA_002421985.1 Roseovarius sp. UBA6217
GGGGGAATACTTCAACGTCCGCAACAGGCCAGAACCGACCATCCCGCGCCTCCGGCCCCCCCCCCCGCGCCGCAACGCTCGCCGTCGCAAGCCGCACCTCGTGCACCAGGTCTGCCGTCATCGGGTGCGCCACCATGATCCGATACGCCCCCCCCATCGCCCGCGTGCTGAGGCCCAGGTCCTGCGCCGCGCCCGGCCCCGGCGTCACCGGCGCGTTCGGCTCCTCGCTGCCGGCGGGCCATACCTGAGCGACCGCGCCATCACCCGCACCCCGTCTGCGAGCAGCGCCGAGGCGAGCGTATCGCCCGCGACTCCCGCGTGGCGGTGCCCGTCAAAGGAAAAGGCCACCCGCCGCGCTCGCGGATCTCACGCAAAACCAACGCGCCGGGATCACTGGTCAGACCGGTGGTCAGCGCAAAGCGAACGGTTGAAGATCGTCGTGACTGGTTATGGAATTTTCCCCGCGGCGAGCCTGTCGCTTTGGTTTGCGTGCGTCTACCGCGTCAAACCCGGAGCCGCAGATGTCTGCCAAGGTCGCGCGCGCGGCCTATCGCATCGCGGCNNGTCGTCCTCGCGCCAGATTTCCTCGCCGAAGGCCAGGAAATCCGCCACCGGGGCGAGGGCGGCGACGGTGGCCGCGTCGAGCGCGCCCTCGGCCACCACCGGCAATTCGATCATCTCGGACCACCATTCAAATGTCTCGCGTTCTGCCCGCGCGCCGCTGCCAAGCGCGGTGTGCCCCGCCGGGCCGAAGGCCACGTAATCGGCCCCCGCCTCGCCCGCCGTGATCCCGTCATGGCGCGAGGTGCCGCAGAACGCGCCGACGATGGCATCGGGGCCGAGCGCCTTGCGCGCCGCGCGCACCCCGCGCGCGCCGTCCGCAAGGTGCACACCGTCGAGGCCCAGCCGTTCGACAAGCCCGGTATGGCGCTCGATCACCACCGCCACGTCGCGGGCATGGGCCACCTCGCGGCAGGTCTCGGCGGCGCGCGCCACGGCATCCTCGTCCGCCGAGGCAAGCGCCACCCGAAGGCAGGCCACGGGATGCGCGTCGAGCACCAAAGCGAGCCGGTCTGCGAAGGGCGCGGGGTCGAAGGCGGGGGGGGTGATGAGGTAGATCTGCGGCTGCTCGGCTTGGGTCATGGGGCGCGCTCCGGTGTGGTCTGGCGGCTGTCTTAGCGGGGAATTGCGCGCTTGGCCATGACCTGCCGGTGTGCGTGCCGGGCAAATCGGCACTGGCACGCAGGGGCGGGGGGGCCTATTCTCGGGGGCCAGGTGACAAGGGGACGGGGCGTGGCGATTGCAGGGCTGGCCGAGGGGCTGACGCGACAGATCGAGGGAATGGGCGCGCGGGTCTCGGGCGCGCTGTTCGAGCCGGTGATCCGGCTGGGCGTGACCGGCCTTGCGCGCGCGGGCAAGACCGTGTTCATCACCGCGCTCGTGGCCAACCTGATCGAGCGCGGGCGCATGGCCGGCTTGGCGGCGGCGGCCGAGGGGCGCATCCTTGCGGCCTATCTGCAACCGCAGCCCGATGTCACCCTGCCGCGCTTTGACTTCGAGACGCATCTGGCGGCGCTGACCGGCCCCGAGCCGCACTGGCCCGAGAGCACGCGCGCGGTGTCGGAGCTTCGCCTGTCGCTCCGGGTGCAGCCTGCGGGGATGCTGGCGGGCATGACCGGGCCGCGCACGGTGCATCTCGATATCGTCGATTATCCCGGCGAATGGTTGCTCGATCTGGCGCTTCTGGACAAGAGCTATACTGACTGGTCGCGCGCGGCGCTGGCCCGCGCCGAGGCGCGCGCCGTGGGGGCCGGGTGGCGCAAGGCGCTGGCCGGGACCGATCCGGCGGCGGCGTTCGATGAGGGGCAGGCGCAGGGCCTGGCGGCGGCGTTCACCGCCTATTTGCAGGCCGCGCGCGCGGCAGGCCATGCCGATTGCACGCCGGGGCGGTTTCTTCTGCCCGGCGATCTGGCAGGCGCGCCGGTGCTGACCTTCGCGCCCCTGCCCGAGGCAGAGGGCGCGGCGCGCGGCAGCCTGCGCGCCGAGATGGCGCGCCGGTTCGAGGCCTATAAGCGCAAGGTGGTGCGGCCGTTCTTTCGCGCGCATTTCGCGCGGATCGACCGGCAGGTGGTGCTTGTCGATCTGCTCGATGCGATCCATCAGGGCCCCCGCGCGGTCGAGGAAACCCGCCTTGCGATGGCCGATATCCTTGCGACATTCCGCCCCGGCCGCAGCGCGTTTCTCACCCGGCTCATGCAGGGGCGGCGGGTGGCGCGGCTCTTGTTTGCCGCGACCAAGGCCGATCACCTGCACCACGCGCAGCACCCGCACCTTGCCGCGATCATGGAGGCGATGCTGCGCGAGGCGCGCGACCGGGCGCAATTCGCCGGGGCCGATGTGCGCAGCATGGCCATTGCCGCGTTGCGCGCCACGGTCGAGGAGACCCGCCGCCATGAGGGCCGTGAGGAGAACTTCGTGCGCGGGCGCGAGGAAGGTGGCGCGGGCCGGCAGATCGCGTTTTATCCCGGCGCGTTGCCCGGCGATCCGGCGGCGATCCTGGCATCTGCGCGCGCGGGAGCGGCGCGCTGGCCCGAGGGGGATTTCGGCGCGCAGAGTTTTGCGCCCGCGCGGCTGAGCCTGCGCCCCGGCGAGGGGCCGCCGCATATCCGGCTGGACCGGGCGGCGCAGTTCCTGATCGGGGACCGGCTGTGACCCTCTCGCGCGCGCATATCTGGAACGTGCCCCGGCTGGCCGTGATCCTGTGGAGCGCGACGCGGGCGGTGCCCGGCAGGGCCTGTGCGCGCTCGCGCGCCGATGATCTGTGGCTTTTGGGCCGGGTGACATGGCAGGGCCGGGTGCGGGTGGCGCGCGTGGGGGGGCGGATCGCGGGGTTTCTGCTGCGCGATGGCAGCCGCGTTCACGCGCTTTATGTCGCGCCGGAATGGCGCGGTCAGGGGGTGGGGCGTGCCTTGCTGCGCGACGCGCAGGCGCGGGCGGGCGTGCTCGATCTGTGGGTTCTGGCCGAGAACCTGCGCGCGCGGCGGTTCTATCGCGGGGCGGGATTCGCCGAGGCCGGGTATGACGGCCGGGGCGGCGGCAATGACGAGGGCTTGCCGGATATCCGCATGGTCTGGACGCGTGAGGAGGCGGGCGCATGAGCAGGGGGCCGATCCTGATCGAGATCGAGGGCGAGGAGCAGGCCGCGCCCGACCGCGCGCCGCCGGTGCCCGAGGCCCCGGCCGCGCCCGAGGGCCGGGCGATGCGCGCGGCGATGGCGGGGCTGGCGCGGCGGCCGTCAAGGCTCGGGCGCGCCTTCTGGGGGCTGGCGTTGGCGCTCATGGGCGTGGTGGTGTCGGTCGCGGCGTGGGATTTTGCCGTGGCGCTGCTGGAGCGGTCGCCGCTTTTGGGCGCGGCGGTGACGGCGCTCGGTGTGGCGCTGGGGGCCGTGGCGCTGGTGATCGCGATCCGTGAGGCGGCGGGATTTGTCCGGCTGGGGCGGCTCGACGTGCTGCGCGCGGCGGCGGAGGCGGCGCGGGCCGAGGGCGATCTGGGCGCGGCGCGGGCGGTGGTGGCGCGGCTGCGGCGGCTTTATGCCGCGCGGCCCGAGGCCGCCTGGGGGCTGGCGCGGATGGACGAGCGGGCGGGCGAGCAGGTGGAGGCCGATGCGCTGCTGGCGCTGGCAGAGGCCGAGATCCTCGCGCCGCTGGACGCTGCCGCGCTGCGCGAGGTGGAGCTTGCCGCACGGCAGGTGGCGCTGGTGACCGCGCTGGTGCCGCTGGCGCTGGCGGATGTGGTGACGGCGCTGGTGGCCAATCTGCGGATGATCCGCGCGGTGGCCACGATCTATGGCGGGCGCACCGGCGCGCTGGGAAGCTGGCGGCTGGCGCGCGCGGTGGTGGCGCATCTGGTGGCCACCGGCGTGGTGGCGGTGGGCGATGACATGATCAGCAGCGTGGCGGGCGGTGGCGTGGTCTCGAAACTGTCGCGCCGGTTCGGCGAGGGCGTGGTCAACGGTGCGCTCACCGCGCGGGTGGGGCTGGCGGCGATGGATCTGTGCCGCCCGCTGCCGCGCCTCGCTGCACCCCGCCCGACGGTGACGGGCGTGCTGCGCCGCGCGCTGGCGGGGCTGTTTGCCCGCGGTGAGGGCTGAGGCGGTGGCGTTTTCCTGCGGGCTGAGCACGCCTTAACGCAGTTTGGGCACGCCGCCGGGCAGGGTCTTGCGGTCCACGACGGCGGCGCGCATCGAGCGCCCGATCCGGTGCGCCAGCGCCGACCATGCGGCGGCCTGATCGGGCGGGAGTTCGCGCGCGAGGGTGGCATCGAAAAGCGCCAGCCAGGTCGAGAACATCCCCGGCTGCACATTGCCCGCGCGCAGGTGGACGGCGACGGGATTACCGTCATAACAGCGCTCGTGCAGGATGGTGTTGGCCCAGAAATCGGTGACCCGCGCCTCGTGGGCGGGCCAGTCGGTGACATGCGCGGCAAAGACTGGCCCGAGGCCGGGATGGGCGCGCACGGCGGCGTAGAAGGCCACCACCACCCGCGCGATCTCGGGGCGGGTGATGGGGAAACGCGGGGGCAGGGCGGTGCTCATGGCGCTTATGTGGCCTGTCGCGCGGGCCAAGGCAAGCCATGTGGGGTGCGACCCCTCGGATGATCGGCGGGGCGGGCCACCGCCCGCGGGCGCGCGCTGCGGTTAACATTCGTTAAACCTTTGAGCCTCTGATACCCTTCGAGCGCCGAGGTGAAGGAGCGAGCGATGATACTGGATTTCTTTCGGCAAGGAGGGGCGGGTGTGGCCGGGATGCCCGAGCAGAAGGCGAGTGCGGCGGGCCGCGTCATCGCCTGGGGCGGTGCGGGGCGCGGCACCGTTGCGTGGAGCCCGCGCGACACGGTGAGCCTGACGCGCAGCGGTTTTGCCGGCAACCCGGTGGGCTTTCGCGCGGTCAAGATGATCTCCGAGGCGGCGGCGGCGCTGCCCCTGGTGTTGCAGGATTGCCAACGGCGTTACACGGCGCATCCGGTGCTTGACCTTGTGGCCGCGCCGAACCCGGCACAGGGCCGGGCGGAGCTTTTCGAGGCGCTTTACGGCCAGCTTCTGCTATCGGGCAATGCCTATATCGAGGCGGTGGGCGCGGGCGCGGGCCTGCCGCTCGAGCTGCATGTGCTGCGCTCGGACCGGATGAGCGTGGTGCCGGGGGCCGATGGCTGGCCGGTGGCCTATGACTACAGCGTTGGCGGGCGCAAGCACCGGTTCTCGCTTGGCGAGGGTGCGCCGTGTATCTGCCATATCAAGAGCTTTCACCCGCAGGACGATCATTACGGGCTGAGCCCGCTGCAACCGGCGGCGCAGGCGGTGGATGTGCACAATGCCGCAAGCCGCTGGTCAAAGGCGCTCTTGGACAATGCCGCGCGGCCCTCGGGGGCGATCATCTACAAGGGGGCCGAGGGGCAGGGGGTGCTGAGCAGCGATCAGTATGACCGGCTGGTGAGCGAGATGGAGGCGCATCATCAGGGCGCGCGCAATGCGGGCCGCCCGATGCTGCTCGAAGGCGGGCTGGACTGGAAGCCGATGGGGTTCTCGCCCTCGGACATGGAATTCCAGCAGACCAAGGAATCAGCGGCGCGCGAGATCGCGCTGGCCTTTGGCGTGCCGCCGATGCTGCTTGGTATTCCGGGCGATGCGACATTCGCCAATTACCAGGAGGCGAACCGCGCGTTTTACCGGCTGACGGTGTTGCCGCTGGTGGCGCGGGTGAGCGCCAAGGTGGCGGCGTGGTTGCGCGAATTCACCGGCGAGGCGCTGGACCTGTCGCCCGATCTCGACAGGGTGCCCGCGCTGGCGGCGGAACGCGATGCGCAGTGGGCGCGGGTGGCAGGGGCGGATTTCCTGACACCGGCGGAGAAGCGGGCGCTCTTGGGTCTGCCGCCGCTGGCGGGTGATGCGGATGAGTGAGGGCGCGCCGCCGCCGCGCTACGGGTTCGAGGCATTCGATTGCGCGCCTGCGCTGCGGCTTGAGGCGCATGAGCGGGTATCGGAATTGCAGCATCGCGCCATGGTGGAGCGGCTGGAGCGGATCGAGGCGGCGGTGGAGCGGCTGGAGCGGCGGTTGTGGCTGGCGGTTTACGGCGTGGTGGCGGCGGTGCTGGTGCAGGCGTTCCAGCCGATATTGGCGGCACTGCCGGGATGAAAGGAAAGGGCGAGGTGATGGAGACGGGATTGGAGCGGAAATTCGCGCAGGGCGGGGCCGAGGGGCTGTGCGTCACGCAAGACGGCGGGATCGAGGGCTATGCCAGTCTTTTTGATGCGCCCGACCAGGGCGGCGATGTGGTGGCGCGGGGGGCCTATGGGGCCTGCCTCAAGCGCATGGAGGCCGAGGGGCGGCGGGTGCGGATGCTGTGGCAACACGACCCGCGCGAGCCCATCGGCATCTGGGACGAGCTGCGCGAGGATGCGCGGGGGCTTTGGGTCAAGGGGCGGCTGCTGAGCGGTGTGGCGCGCGCCCGCGAGGCGGCGGCGCTGCTGGCGGCAGGCGCGATCGACGGGCTGAGCATCGGCTATCGCACGCTGCGCGCCAGCCGGAACGAGAAGGGCCAGAGGCTCTTGCAGGAACTGGAGCTTTGGGAGGTGTCGCTTGTGACCTTCCCGATGCTGCCCAGTGCGCGGGTGGCGGCGAAGGGCGAAAGCCCCGGCGACGACGCCCTGCGCGAGATGGCCGCCGTGTTGCGCGCGGCGCGCCGGGAGATGGCGCAGGGGTAGCGCCGACCCGCAACCGAGAGGAGTTGACGATGACGACCGAGACAAAGGCTCGGACCGGGGAAGACATGTCTCCGGCAGCCGAGATGGGGGAGGCCATGCGCGGTTTCCTGGACGAATTCAAGGGCTTTCGGGCCGAGATCACGACGCGGTTTCAACAGCAGGAAGACAAGATGACCATGATCGAACGCAAGAGTCTGACGCAGGCACGCCCGCACCTCGCAGGCACCCACGAGATGCACGCCCCCCACCGCAAGGCGTTTGACGCCTATTTGCGGTCGGGCGACGATGACGGGCTGCGCGGGCTCGAGCTTGAGGGCAAGGCGCTCAACACCTCTATTGCCGCCGAGGGCGGCTATCTGGTCGATCCGCAGACCTCGGAGACGATCCGCTCGGTGCTCAATTCCACCGCGTCGATCCGTGCGATTGCCAACGTGGTGGCGGTCGAGGCGACATCGTTTGACGTGCTGGTGGATCACAGCGACCTTGGCCACGGCTGGGCGACCGAGACCGCCGGCGTGGCCGAGACCGATACGCCGCAGATCGACCGTATCTCGATCCCGCTGCACGAGTTGAGCGCGCTTCCCAAAGCGAGCCAGCGGCTGCTTGACGACAGCGCCTTTGACGTGGAGGGCTGGCTCGCCTCGCGCATCGCCGACCGGTTTTCGCGCGCCGAGGCGGCGGCCTTTGTCAATGGCGACGGGGTGGACAAGCCGCGCGGTTTCCTGAGCCGTCCGGCGGTGGATAACGATGTCTGGACCTGGGGCAACCTGGGCTATGTGCCCACTGGTGCCGATGGTGATCTGAACGGCCCCGATCCGATCGTTGATCTGGTCTATGCGCTGGGGGCGGAATACCGCGCCAATGCCACTTTCGTGATGAATTCGCGCACCGCAGGCGTTGTTCGCAAGCTCAAGGATGCCGATGGCCGGTTCCTGTGGTCCGATGGTCTTGCCGCCGGAGAGCCTGCGCGGCTGATGGGCTATCGGGTGCTGATTGCCGAGGATATGCCCGAGATCGCCACCGGCGCGGATGCCATTGCCTTTGGCGATTTTCGTGCCGGTTACACGGTGGCCGAGCGCCCGGACCTGCGCATCCTTCGCGATCCGTTCAGCGCCAAGCCGCATGTGCTGTTCTACGCTACCAAGCGCGTTGGCGGCGATGTCAGCGACTTCAAGGCGATCAAGCTTTTGCGGTTCGCCACCGCCTGAGGCGCGCGGTGAAGGCGGGCGGGGGCAACGCGCCCCCGCCCCGAAGGCGCGTGCCGCGTGATGCGGTGTTGTGCAGATTCCCCTCCGTCCGGGCAATGCCGGGCGGCACGCGCCGCCGATGCGGGAGGGGCCGGGATGATGGAGATGGTCCATGTTGCTGATGGAAGAGACCGCGGTGCCAGGTGCCGCATTGCCGCTGGCGGAGTTCAAGGCGCATCTGCGGCTGGGCACCGGATTCGCGGATGACGACATTCAGGACCCCGTGCTTGAGGGGTTTTTGCGCGCGGCGTTGGCCGCGATCGAGGGGCGCACGGGCAAGGTGCTGATCGAGCGGGATTTTTCCTGGGTGTTGCACGATTGGCAGGAGCCTATGGGCCAGCCCTTGCCGGTGGCACCGGTGACCGCGATCCTGAGTCTCACGCTGCGCGACCGCGCCGACGAGGAAGAACTGATCGACCCCGCGCTTTACCGGCTGGAGCGCGACGCGCATCGCCCGGTGCTGCGGCCTGCGGGGCATATGCTGCCGATGGTGCCCACGGGCGGGGTAGCCGAGATCGTGTTTCGCGCGGGCTATGGCGCGGGCTGGGGCGATCTGCCCGCCGATCTGGGGCAGGCGGTGCTGATGCTGGCGGCGCATTACTACGAGCACCGGTTCGAGACCGCGCTGGGCGAGGGCTGTATGCCTTTCGGCGTGGCGAGCCTGATTGAGCGCTACCGCAAGGTGCGCCTGTTGGGCGGGGGGGTGCGGTGATGGCGCGGCCCCGACTCAACCGGGCGCTGGTGCTTGAGGTGCCGCAGCGCACGCCCGATGGCGCGGGCGGGTTCGCGCAAGTCTGGACGGTGCGCGGCACACTCTGGGCCGAGATGGTGGCGCGCTCGGGTCGTGAGGCGGCGGGCGAGGCGCTGCGGCTGGCGCGGGGGGGCTATCGCATCACCGTGCGCGCCGCGCCGCAGGGCGCGCCGTCGCGGCCCCAGCCGGGCCAGCGGCTGCGCGATGGCGCGCGGCTTTTTCATATCCTCGCGGTCACCGAGAGCGGCGCGGGGGCGGGGTATCTCACGCTTTGGGCCGAGGAGGAGGTGGTGGCATGAGCTATGGCATGGCGGCGGCGCTTCAGGCGGCGATCTGGCAGCATCTGTCAAACGATCCGGGCCTTGCCGCGCTGGTGGGCGGCGCGATCCATGATGCCGCCCCGCAGGGCGCGGTGCCCGATCTTTACGTGGTGCTTGGCCCAGAGGAGGCGCGCGAGCGCGGCGACGCGACGGCGCCCGGTGCCGAGCATCGTGTGACCGTCACGGTGGTGAGCGCGGGCGCGGGATTCCTTGCCGCCAAGCAGGCGGCGGGGGCGGTAAGCGACGCGCTGGAAAGCGCGGCGCTGGTGCTCGACCGGGGGCGGCTGGTGTCGCTCAACTTTCTGCGCGCGCGAGCGCGGCGCAGCGCCGACGGGCAGCGGCGACGAATCGACCTGACGTTTCGGGCGCGCGTGGATGACGGCGTTTGATCCCTAGGAAAACGGAGACAAGACATGGCAGTTCAGAATGGCAAGGATCTTCTCATCAAGGTCGATCTCAGCGGCAGCGGCAATTTCCAGACGGTGGCCGGGCTACGCGCCACGCGGGTGAGTTTCAACGCCGAGAGCGTGGATGTCACCAGCCTGGAGTCGGCGGGGGGGTGGCGCGAGTTGCTGGCCGGGGCCGGCGTCAAATCGGCCAGCATCAGCGGCTCGGGGATTTTCCGCGATGCCGCCAGCGATGCGCGGATGCGGCAGATTTTCTTTGATGGGGAAATGCCGGAATTCCAGGTGATTATCCCCGATTTCGGTATCATCGAGGGGCCGTTTCAGGTGACCGGGATCGAGTATGGCGGCACCCATGACGGCGAGGCGACCTATGAGATGTCGCTCGCCTCGGGCGGTCGGCTCGACTTTGTGGCGCTGTGAGCGGGGCCTTGGCGAACCCCTGGGCGGGCGAGGTGGCGCTGGTGGTCGCGGGCGAGGGCCGCGTGATGCGGCTCACCCTCGGGGCGCTCGCGGAGATGGAGGCGGCGCTGGGCGCGGATAGCCTTGTCGATCTGGTGGCGCGGTTCGAGGAGGGGCGGTTTTCGTCGCGCGATGTGCTGGCGGTGATCGTCGCGGGCCTGCGCGGGGGTGGCTGGCACGGCACGGCGGCAGACCTGCTCACCGCCGAGATCGAGGGCGGGCCGCTGGCGGCGGCGCGGGCGGCGGCGCAGCTTCTGGCGCGGGCCTTTTCCTTGCCCGAGGGGCAGGGGTGAGCGGCGCGCGCTTTGACTGGCCCGCGCTGATGCGCGCGGGTGTGCAGGGCTTGGGCCTGCGCCCGGCGGAATTCTGGGCGCTGACGCCTGCCGAATTGCGGCTGATGATGGGCGAGGGCCATGGGCTGCGCCCGATGGCGCGCGACGGGCTGGAGGCGCTCTTGGCGGCCTATCCCGATGAGCAAGAGGAGACGAGCGATGGATGAGCTGGAGCGCACCGACGATCTGGAGGCGCAGATCACGGCGCTAGACGATGCGATGGGGCAGGCGGGCGCGATGGCCGCCGCCTTTGCCGGGGAATTGAGCCGCGTGCGCGGCGGGTTCGCCGCCGCCGGGCAGGATGTGCAGAGCCTTGAGCGGGGCTTGAGCCGGGGCTTGCGCGGGGCGCTGCGCGGCGCGGTGGTGGAGGGCGACAGCCTGAGCGAGAGCCTGCGGCGGCTGGCCACGACGCTGGTCAACACCGCCTTCAACGATGCCGTGCGCCCGGTGACCGATCAGGTGGGCGGGCTTCTGGCGCAGGGGGCGGGGGCGCTTCTGGGCGGGTTGTTGCCATTTGCCAAGGGGGGCAGTTTCACGCAAGGCCGGGTGATGCCCTTTGCCAATGGCGGCGTGGTGAGCGGGCCGGTCACGTTTCCGATGCGCGGCGGGCGCAGGGGGCTGATGGGCGAGGCGGGGCCGGAGGCGATCCTGCCACTGAGCCGGGGCACGGACGGGCGGCTTGGCGTGCGCGCGCAGGGGGGCGGCGCGGTGAGCGTGGTGATGAACGTCACCACCCCCGACGTGGAGGGGTTTCGCCGCTCTCAGGGGCAGATCGCCGCACAGCTTGGCCGCGTGATCGGGCGCGGCGCGCGCAATCGTTGAGGGGGGCAAGGCCATGAGTTTTCACGAGATACGATTCCCCGCAAGCCTGAGCTTTGGCTCTATCGGCGGGCCGGAGCGGCTGACCGAGATCGTCACGCTGGCGAGCGGGTATGAGGAGCGCAACAGCCCCTGGGCGCAGGCGCGCAGGCGTTATGACGCGGGCGTGGCGCTGCGCAGTCTTGACGATATCGAGGCGCTCATTGCGTTTTTCGAGGCGCGGCAGGGGCAGCTTTACGGGTTCCGCTGGAAGGATTGGAGCGATTTCAAATCGAGCCGCGCCGGGGCCGCGCCCGCCTTTGACGATCAGCGGATCGGGGTGGGCGACGATGCCGCGACGGCGTTTCAGTTGCGCAAGAGCTACCGCTCGGGCGCGCAGGAGGCCGTGCGCCCCATCGTCAAGCCGGTCAAGGGCAGCGTGCGCATGGGGCTGGGCGGCGTGGAGATGCGCGAGGGGGTGCATTACGAGGTGGACGAGACCACCGGGATCGTCACCTTTTCCGAGCCGCCCAACATGGGCGTGCCGGTGACCGCGGGCTATGAATTCGACGTGCCGGTGCGGTTCGATACCGACCGCATCGCGGTAAGCCTTGCCTCGTTTCAGGCGGGCGAGGTGCCCAATGTGCCGGTGGTGGAGATCCGGGTATGACCGGCGCCGAGGCGCTGGCCGCGCATCTGGGGCAGGGGGTGAGCACAACCTGCCGGGCCTGGGCGCTGACGCGGCGCGACGGGCGGGTGATGGGCTTTACCGATCACGACCGGGCGTTCAGCTTTGACGGCATCGCGTTTCGCCCCGGCACGGGGATGAGCGCGCGCGCGGTGGCGGCGGGCACCGGGCTTTCGGTGAACAATACCGAGGCGCTGGGCGCGCTGTCGGACGGGGCCATCACCGAGGCCGATATCGAGGCCGGGCGCTATGACGGCGCGGGCGTGCGGGCGTGGATTGTCAACTGGCGCGACGTGGCGCAGCGGGTCGTGGTCTTTGCCGGGACCATCGGCGATATCCGCCGCGCGGGCGGCGCGTTCGAGGCGGAATTGCGCGGGCTGACGGATGCGCTCAACGTGCCGATGGGGCGGGTCTATCAGACATCGTGCAGCGCCGTCCTTGGCGATCGCGAGTGCACCTTTGATCTCAATACGCCTGGGTATGTTTCCGAGCGCGTGGCCGAGGATGTGGAGGGTAACCGCGTGTTCCGCTTTGCCTGGATGGGCGGCTTTGCCGAAGACTGGTTCCGGCATGGTGTGATCCGGGTTACGGGCGGCGCGGCGCAGGGCCTTGCGGGGATGATAAAACGCGACCGTATGGAGGGGGCGGGCCGGGTGATCGAGCTGTGGCATCCGCTGGGCGCTGCGGTGGTGCCGGGAGACGCGCTGCGGATCGAGGCGGGGTGCGACAAGCGCCGGGCGACGTGCCAATTCAAGTTCGGCAACCTGCTGAATTTTCAAGGCTTCCCGGATATTCCCGGCGATGACTGGGTGATTACCGATCCGACCAAATCGCCGCGCCTTGACGGCGGGAGCCGCAGGCGATGAGCGCGCGGCCAGAGCAGGTTGTGGCGGCGGCGCGCGGCTGGCTGGGCACGCCCTATCGCCATCAGGCGGCGTGCCGGGGCGCGGGCTGCGATTGTCTGGGCCTTGTGCGGGGCGTCTGGCGCGAGGTGATGGGCCATGAGCCCGAACGCCCGCCGGCCTATTCGATGGACTGGTCCGAGCCAGCCCGCGACGAGGCGCTCTGGCGCGCGGCGGCGCGGCATCTGGTGGCGCGCCCCCTCGGGGCCGAGGCGGCGGGCGACGTGATCCTGTTCCGGATGCGCGACGGCGGCGTGGCCAAGCATCTGGGCATCGTGGCGCAGGCCGGGCCGGGGGCGCGGTTCATCCACGCCTATGCCGGGCATGGCGTGGTCGAGACCACGCTGAGCGCGCCCTGGCGGCGGCGGATCGTCGCGCGATTCGCCTTTCCTGAGGAGGGATAACATGGCAACGATTCTTCTTTCTGCCGCCGGGGCCGCCATCGGCGGCGCTGTGGGTGGCTCTGTTCTGGGGATTTCCTCGGTGGCGCTGGGGCGATTCGCGGGGGCGGTGATCGGGCGCTCGATCGACCAGCGGCTGTTGGGGCAGGGTTCTGAGGTGGTCGAGACCGGCCGTGTCAACCGGCTGCGGCTTACGGGCTCGGGCGAGGGCGATGCCATCGCGCAGGTCTATGGGCGGATGCGGGTGGCGGGACAGGTGATCTGGGCCACAGAGTTTCGCGAGCGCGTGACCGTGACGCCGGGGCGCAGCGGTGGCGGCAAGGGCAGTCCGCGCCCCGCCACGCCAACGGTTCGCGAGATCAGCTATTCGGTGAGCCTGGCGCTGGCGCTCTGCGAGGGCGAGATTTCCCGCGTGGCCCGCGTCTGGGCCGATGGCACCGAGATCGCGCCCGACAGTCTCAATATGCGGGTCTATACGGGCGCGCGCGATCAGCTTCCCGATCCGCTCATCGAGGCGGTGGAGGGGGCGGGCACCGTGCCCGCCTATCGCGGCACCGCCTATGTGGTGATCGAGGATCTGGATCTCTCGCCCTTCGGCACCCGCGTGCCGCAGTTCAGCTTTGAGGTCTGCCGCCCGGCGCAGGCGGGCGGCGACGGGGCCGATCTTGATCTGGTGCACGCCTTGCGCGGGGTCGCGATCCTGCCCGGCACCGGCGAATACACGCTCGCCACAACACCGGTGGCGATGAATTTCGGATTTGGTGCCAAGGGGTTGGTGAATGTCAACACCCCCGGCGCGCGCAGCGATTTCGCCGTGGCGCTGGAGGCGCTGCGCGAGGAGCTTCCGCAGGTGCGCGCGGCCTCGCTGGTGGTGAGCTGGTTCGGCGACGATCTGCGCTGCGGCGCGTGCCGGATCCGCCCGCGCGTCGAGAAAAAGACGTTCGAGTCGGCCAACATGCCGTGGACCGTCTCAAGCCTCACGCGCGGGGCGGCGGGCGAGGTGCCCAGGGATGCCGGGGGCCGCGAGGTCTATGGCGGCACGCCGAGCGATCAGGCGGTGGTGGAGGCGATCCTTGCGCTGAAAGCCGCCGGTCAGGACGTGCTTTATTATCCGTTCATCCTGATGGAGCAGATGGCGGGCAACGGGTTGCCCGATCCGTGGAGCGATGCCGTGGAACAGCCGGTGCTGCCCTGGCGCGGGCGCATCACCACGTCGAAGGCACCGGGGCGCGACGGCAGCCCCGATGGCACGGCGGCCGCCGAGGCGGAGGTGGCGGCGTTCTTCGGCACGGCGCGGGCGTCTGATTTCACCGTGACGCCGGTGGCGGCGGTGCCAGTGGGGGTGCCGGGAACAGGCGCGCTTGATCTCTTGAGCTATGGCGGGGCGGTCAAGGCCAGCCCCGTGGCCTATCTCGGCCCTGTCGAGTGGTCATTCCGGCGCTTCATCCTGCATCAGGCGGCGCTTTGTGCGGCGGCGGGGGGTGTCGAGAGCTTTTGCATCGGCTCGGAAATGCGCAGCCTCACGCAGATCAGGGGGGCGGGCAACAGCTTTCCGGCGGTGGCGCAACTGGTCGCGCTGGCGGGCGAGGTGCGCGAGTTGCTCGGGCCGGAGGTGAAGATCAGCTATGCCGCTGACTGGTCGGAATATTTCGGCTATCAGCCGGGGAATGGCGACCGCTTCTTTCATCTCGATCCGCTCTGGGCCGATGACAATATCGACTTTGTCGGAATCGACAATTACATGCCGCTGTCGGATTGGCGCGAGGGCTACGCGCATCTTGATGCGCAGGCGTGGCGCTCGATCTACGATCTGGATTACCTGCACGCCAATATCGAGGGCGGCGAGGGGTATGACTGGTTCTATCCCGGCGAGGAGGCCCGCGCGGCGCAGCGGCGCGCGCCGATCACCGATGCGGCTCATGGCGAGCCGTGGGTCTGGCGGTTCAAGGATCTGCGCGGATGGTGGGGCAATGCCCATCACGAAAGGGTGGGAGGCGTGCGCAGCGAGACCCCGACGGCATGGGTGCCGCAGTCAAAGCCGATCCGGTTCACCGAATATGGCTGTGCGGCTGTGGACAAGGGCACCAACGAGCCCAACAAGTTTCTTGACCCGAAATCCTCGGAATCGAGCCTGCCGCGCCATTCCACCGGCGCGCGGGACGAATTCATCCAACTGCAATACCTGCGCGCGATGACCGCCTATTGGCGCGACCCGGCGCGCAATCCGGCCTCCGAGCTGTTTGACGGGCGGATGATCGACATGGATCACGCTTATGTCTGGGCCTGGGATGCGCGGCCCTATCCGTGGTTTCCGGCCAATGCCGGGCTGTGGGCGGATGGCGGGAATTATGCGCGCGGGCACTGGATCACAGGGCGGGCAAGCACGCGCAGGCTGGCCGAGGTGGTGGATGAGATCGCCGGGCGCGCGGGGCTGGCGGCGCTTGATCTGAGCCGCGCCGAGGGGGTGGTGCGTGGCTATAGCGTCGATGCGGTGGGGCCTGCGCGTGCGGCGCTTCAGCCGCTTTTGCTTGCCCTTGGCGTGGACGCGGTCGAGCGCGAGGGCGTGCTTGGTTTTCGCACGCGCGACGGGCGGGCCGATGCGGTGCTTGATCCCGAGGGCCTTGTGCGCGACCCGGAACTGGGCGGTGTGATCGAGGGGCTGCGCGGATCTGATCTGGAACTGGCGGGGCGGGTGCGGCTGCGCTTTGTCGAGGCCGACGGCGACTATGAGGCGATTGCCGAGGAGGCGATCCTGCCCGACGAGGCGACCCATGCCGTGGCGATGTCGGAGATGCCACTGTCGCTCACGCGCGCCGAGGGGCGGCAGGTGGTGGAGCGCTGGCTGTCGGAGGCGCGGGTGTCGGTCGATACGCTGCGCCTCACGCTGCCGCCGTCGCGGATCGCGCTTGGCGCGGGCGATGTGATCGCGCTGCCGCAGGCCGAGGGCGGCGGGCGGTTCCGCATCGACCGGGCCGAGCAGATGGCGGGCGTGCAGCGCATCGAGGCCACCCGCACCGATCCCGAGAGCTTTCGCCCCATCCTGATCGACGACGCGCCCGCACCGCTGCGCCCGTTCACGGCACCGGGGCCGGTGACGCCGCTGTTTCTCGACCTGCCGCTACTGACCGGCGAGGAGATACCGCACGCGCCGCACCTGGCGGTGATCGCCGATCCCTGGCCGGGCACGGTGGCGCTTTATTCGTCGGACGAGGACGCGAATTACGCGCTCGATACGCTGATTGCCGCGCAGGCGACGGTGGGCTTGACCCAGGCACCGCTTTTCCCGGCCTGTCCGGGCAGGATCGACCGGGGCGATGGCCTTATCGTGCGGATGCGCCACGGGGTGCTGGAGAGCGTGAGCGATCTGGCATTCCTCAACGGGGCCAATCTCTGCGCGATCGGGGATGGCACGCCGGATGGCTGGGAGCTTTTCCAGTTCCGCGATGCCGAGTTGATCGCCCCCGATACCTATATCCTGCGCCACCGGCTGCGCGGGCAGTTGGGGACCGAGGGCGCGGGTGCCTGGCCGCCCGGCTCCATCCTTGTGCGGATGGACGGTGTCGCGCGCCAGATCGGCCTGTCGGAGGCGCAGCGCGGGCAGGCGCGCCATTACCGGATCGGGCCGGGCGGCCGCCCGGTGGACGACCCAAGCTTTGGCCATGCGGTGCTGGCCTTTGACGGGCTGGGATTGCGGCCCTATGCGCCGGTGCATCTGCGCGTGACCGGGGCGGGCGGCGATCTTCGGGTGGCGTGGATCAGGCGCACGCGTTTGGGCGGCGATCGCTGGGACACGCCCGAGGTGCCGTTGGGCGAGGAGACCGAGAGCTATGTTCTGCGCGTGCGCCGGGGCGCGCAGGTGCTGCGTGAAGTGGTGCTGAGCGTGCCGGAATGGCACTACACCGCCGCCGCGCGCGCCGAGGACGGGCCGGATGCGGGCAAGCGGATCGAGGTGGCGCAGATCTCGGCCAGCTTTGGCGCGGGGCGCTTCGCTGGGCGTGATCTCTGAGCCGGTCCGGGGGGGGCGATCAATGGCGGATACTCAAAAGCGGCAACCGGTTCCGAGCACCAGCCAACATGGGAAATCAACAGGTCAGAGCGTGCCGCGTGACTGCAAATGAACGCAACAGGCTGCTAGCGCACCAGCGTCTTCATCCCCTGGTCGAGCCCTTCGAGGGTCATCGGCACCATGCGATCATCGAAAATCTCGCGGATCATGGCGATGGAGCGGGTGTAGCCCCATTCATGCCGGGGCACCGGGTTGATCCACAGGTGATCGGGCCATTGCGCGCGGGCGCGTTCCAGCCAGACTTGCCCGGCTTCGGCGTTCCAATACTCATTGGCACCACCCGGATGGGCGATCTCATAGGGCGACATGCTGGCATCGCCCACAAAAATACACTTGTAATCATGGCCGTAAGTGTTGATCACCTCCCATGTCGGCATCTGCGCATCCCAGCGGCGGGCATTGTCGCGCCAGACGCCCTCGTAAAGGCAATTGTGGAAATAGTAATATTCGAGATGCTTGAATTCGGCGCGCGCCGCCGAAAACAGCTCTTCCACCACCTTGATATGAGGGTCCATCGAGCCGCCCACGTCGAGAAACAGCAGCACCTTGACGGCGTTGCGACGTTCGGGGCGGGTTTTCACGTCGAGCCAGCCATTCTCGGCGGTGGCGCGGATGGTGCCATCGAGGTCAAGCTCCTCGATCGCGCCGTCGCGCGCCCAGCGGCGCAGGCGCTTGAGCGCGACCTTGATGTTGCGGGTGCCAAGCTCCACGCTGTCATCAAGATTGCGAAATTCGCGCTTGTCCCAGACCTTGACGGCGCCGCGGTTGCGGCTCTCGTCTTGGCCGATGCGCACGCCCTCGGGGTTGTAGCCATGGGCACCAAAGGGCGAGGTACCGGCGGTGCCGATCCATTTGGAGCCGCCCTGGTGGCGGCTCTGTTGCTCGCGCAGCCGCTTCTTGAGCGTTTCCATCAATTTCTCGAACCCGCCAAGCGCCTCGATCTCGGCCTTTTCCTCGGGGGTCAGATGCTTTTCGGCCATTTTTCGCAGCCAGTCGGCGGGCAGGTCCACCGCGTCGAGAACCTCGCTTGCGCTGATGCTTTCCAGCCCCTTGAAGCTCTGGGCAAAGGCGCGGTCGAAGCGGTCGATATGGCGCTCGTCCTTCACCATCGCGCTGCGGGCGAGATAGTAGAACGCCTCGATATCATAGGTCACAAGCCCTGCGCGCACCGCCTCGAGAAAGGTCAGGTATTCGCGCAATGAGACCGGAACGCCGCCCGCACGGAGGGTTTCGAAAAAGGGCAGGAACATCGCCGCCTCACATCACTGCGCGGTGCAGGATCAGGGTCAGGAACAGCCCCGCAAGCGCAAAGACCAGCCCGAAGACAAAGGCGTAAAGCGCGATGTCCGCGGGTTTTCCCTTGCGCCGCCAGGCGAGAATCCCGCCGCCCGCAGCCCCAATTATCGCACCAAGAATGACGATCATCTCTTATCCGTTCGGCCCCCTGAGCGGGTTGAGCGCGCCCACTTCGCGCAGCTTGGCCTGAACCGCCCAATCCGCCCCGTAACCGTAGCGCGCCCAGCCGAGACTGTCCAGCCTCACAGCCTGCGCCTCGGCCACGCGGTTTTCGAGGTCGAGCGCCTCGGCCTGAAGCATCTTGAGCGTGGCGATGAGGGCGGCATTCTCGAAGCGCTCGGCCACCGCGACATGGGGCGCAAGCCGTGCAAGCGCCTCTTCGCCGCGCCCGAGCGCGATGTCGTGGCTGGCAAGCTGCGCCGCGACATAGGCGCGGTGCAGGCTGGTGCCGGGCACCGTCTGATAGAACCGGTCGGCGGTGACGAATTGCTCGCGGGCGAAATCGGGGTCGCTGGCCTGCGCCAGCCGCCCAAGCGCGAAATGGCTGAAGGCGCGGCGGTGATCGGTCCAGCCGATGGCCTGCGCGATGCGCACCGCGTCGATGGCGGCGGCGCGGCGGGCGGGGGGGCGCGCGCCGGGGCCAAGCGCGGTCTGGATCGCCTCGATCCAGGCGCGCGGCGTCGGCCCGGCAAAGCGCGGCGCGATCCCGTCGCCCTCGGGGTTGAGGCGGCTGAGAATGGCGGGCAGGCGGTCGGCGACCTCGCGGCGCGACATGCCCGCGCGCAGTTCCGGCGCGTAATAGGCGCGCAGGATCAGCATGTCGAAGCCGGTCAGCACCGCGTGCACGTTATCGTCGTTGAACACGCTGTCGGACAGGCGATAGAGATCATTGAGCGGCCCCAGCGCCTGCGCCAGCTCTTCGTGGAGGCAATCGCGGGTTTCCTGCGGGCTGGAATCATTGGGCACGAAGATCGCGATCTTCTCGCGCTGGATAATGCGCGTCCAGTCGGTCGCCGGGGTGCCGCGCGCGCGGCGATACTCGGCAAGGCTGTCGATATTGGGCACCACGAAACAGGCGGCGCTGGGCAGGTTGCGGCTTATCTCGGCGCGGGGCACCGCCTCGATGGTGATATTGGCCGCGCCCTCGGTAACGCGGCTTATGTCGATGCCCGCCTCGCTGCGCAAGCGGTGGATCACCCGGTTGAGATCGGCCATCAGGGTGATCGGCACCTGGCCGGTGACGCGCACGGTGACCGGCCCCTCGAAGCGCGAGAAATGGTGCAGCATCCGCCCCGATTCCATCTGGAAGGTGAGATCGAGAAAATCGCGCAGGATGTCGCGGTTGGCGCGTTGCGGCGGCACCGGGCTGGGCGCGGAAAAGCTCTTCATCGGGGGCAACATGCTTTCCTCGGGCATGGCCGCGCGCGAGGCGGTGTTCGTCTGGTAGGTGCCCGGAACGCAGGCCCCGAGGAAGAGGCATAAGGGCAGGACGACTCGGCGCATGGTTCCCCCGTCTTTATGTCACCCGGTCAGTGTCGGCAAAGGCGACGGGAACCAGAACTCGCCTCGCTTCCTGTTCTGGTCAAGGAGGCAGCAAGGCGAAACTGTGACACAGCATCTGCCGCCGATCAAGCCTGCGCCAGGAGAGGTGGTCGCGGAAATTCGGACCAGTTGTTAAGGTGGATCGCATGACGAAAGAGACGATCCATAATGGCAAAGAGAAAGATGCATACGCCCGTGTTCAAGGCGAAGGTCGCGCTTGAGGCGATCCGCGAAGAGATGACGCTGGCGGAGCTTTCGAAGAAGCGTGGCGTGCATCCCAACCAGATCAGCACGTGGAAGCGCGCAGCGACCCGGAACATGGCCACGGCGTTCACCCGGCGCGGCTCTGATCCCGGGAAGGGGAACGAGGCTGAGATCGAGAAGTATCCGTCTTGATCAAGCGGTTTTTGGCGCCCACATTCGATCAGCTTTGACCAGTGCGTTTGCCATTTCGATGAGCTTGCGCATGACGACGACGATGGCGACCTTTGCGGGTTCTCCGACTGTTCGGAGGGCATCATATTTGGCCTTGAGATCCGGGATGTGACAGTTGTTCGCAGTTTAACCGTAGTGTCTAGCATGTGCTTAGAGACAGCGCGCGCGTGGCGAATGCTGAGGCGTGCTGACTGCTCGAAGCTTGTTGCCGACACACGGTTTCTGTGTGGCCGCATGGCTGGCTTGTCACCCAGCAAACGCGAACGGAACCAAAACAGAGTGTTTGGACGCGCGATGCCGCTTTCGTCCAAATTCCGATAACTCAATTTTTTGAATGGAGGCGAGTAGGAGAATCGAACTCCTGTACACGGATTTGCAATCCGCTGCGTAACCACTCCGCCAACTCGCCTCGGGCGTGGTGAGGTGGAGGTATCCCATCCGTGTTTTCTGTGCAAGGGCATCTGCGGTGTTTTGTCCGAAGGACGGGCCTAGGCGATTGCCGCCGCGCGGCAGATGTGTCAGAACCCATCTCATGGCTCCACAGAAACGAGACTTCAGCCGATGACCGATTTTGCCGCGCGCCGCACCATCATGGTGGATACGCAGGTCCGCCCGTCGGACGTGACGAAATTTCCGATTATCGATGCCATGCTGCGCGTCCCGCGCGAGGCCTTTGTGCCGGCGCGGCTGCGCGAGGTGGCTTACTTGGGTGAAAACCTCGATCTTGGTGGCGGGCGTGTGGTGCTGGCACCGCGCACCCTGGCCAAGATGCTGGATGCGCTCGATATTGGCGGCGGCGATCTGGTGCTCGATATCGGCCCGGCCTATGGCTATTCGGCGGCGGTGATCGCGCGGCTCGCAGAGGCCGTGATCGGGGTCGAGGATGATGCCGCGCTGGTCGAGGAGGCGCAGCGCGCGCTGGGCGAGGTGGGGGCCGACAATGTGGTGATGATCGAGGGCGCGCTTGCCGAGGGCGCGCGCGATCATGGCCCCTATGATGTGATCGTGATCGAGGGCGCGGTGGGCGATCTGCCCGACGCGATCGCCGGTCAGCTCAAGGAGGGCGGGCGCATCGCCTGCCTGTTCGACGAGGGCGCGCTGGGCGTGGTGCGAATCGGCTACAAGATCGACGGGCGCATCAACTGGCGTGACGCGTTCAACGCAGGGGCACCGGTCCTGCCGGGATTCGAGCGGGAAACGGCATTCGCGCTTTGAGCGGATCGACAGAGAGGCGCAGGCGATGATGATGGTGATGAAAATGAAGATGATGAGGCAGGTCTTGGGGCGGATATCCGCGGCGGCCTTGTGCGCCCTGGCCATTGCAGCCCAGCCGGGTCCGGCCCGCGCCGAGAGCCTGGCCGATGCGCTGAGAGATGCCTATATCAACAGCGGCCTGTTGGAGCAGAACCGCGCGCTTTTGCGCGCCGCGGACGAGGACGTGGCACAGGCGGTGGCCAGCCTGCGCCCGATCATCGACTGGAGCGCCGATATCCAACGTGATTTCGCGCGCTCGGGCAACGCGGGACGTGCTCGCAATACGGGAGAAACCAACGCCAATCTCGGGATTGTCGGCTCGCTTTTGCTGTATGATTTCGGGCGCAGCGATTTTCTGACCGAGGCCGCGAAGGAAACCGTTCTCGCCACGCGCGAGACACTGCGCAGCGTCGAGCAGGCCGTGCTGCTGACGGCCGTGCGGGCCTATATGGACGTGATCCGCAACCGCGAATTTGTCGCGCTGCGGCGCAATAACCTGCGGCTCCTGCAAGAGGAATTGCGCGCGGCCAATGACCGTTTCGAGGTGGGCGAGGTAACGCGCACCGATGTGGCGCAGGCCCAGGCGGCGGTGGCGCTGGCGCAGAGCGGGCTGGCGATGGCCGAGGGCGATCTTGCCCGCGCGATCGAGGAATTCCGGCAGGCGGTGGGCCGCGCGCCGGGCGATCTGCGCACGCCGGGCGATCTGACGGGGCTGGGCGAGGACGTGGAGGCGGCCAAGGCCGCCGCGATGCTGCGGCACCCCGATATCCTTCAGGCGCAGCGCAACGTGACGGTGGCCGAACTCAACATGCGCGCCGCAGAGGCGGCCAAGCGCCCCACGCTCAACCTGACCGGGCGGCTTGGCACGACCAATGATCTGGCGGATTCCGAGTTTTCACGCTCGGGCCAGGTCGGGCTGGAACTGCGCGGCCCGATCTATCAGGGCGGGCGGCTCAGCTCGTTGGAGCGGCAGGCGCGGGCGCAGCGCGATCAGCGGCTGGCGCAGCTTCATCTGGCCGGGCTTCAGGTCCGGCAGGATGTGGGCGATGCCTTTGCCAATCTGCGGGCCGCGCGGGCCGCGCGCGAGGCCAATATCGAGGCGGTGCGCGCCGCGCGCGTCGCGTTCGAGGGCACGCGCGAGGAGGCCAAGCTTGGCGCGCGCACGACGCTTGATGTGCTCGACGCCGAACAGAACATGCTCGATTCCGAGGCCAACCTGATCTCGGCCAATGCCGATGTGGTGATCGCAGCCTATTCGGTGCTGGCTGCGCTTGGTGATCTGACGGCGAGCGCTCTCAATCTTGGGGTGCAGACCTATGATCCGGCAGCCTATTACGACCTGGTCAAGACCGCGCCGGTGCCGCTCAGCCCGCAAGGCCAAAAGCTCGACCGCGTGCTGCGCGCGTTGGGGAAAAATTGAAAACTCTCCCAAAAGGTTGTGCGAACACGCCCGCGCGGGTAACCTGACGCAGAGACAAGAGTGGTATCAGGCATGTCGGACCCGGTTGCAAATGTGGATATCGAGGACGTGTTGTCGTCTATTCGTCGGCTTGTCTCCAACAGCCCCGAGGCGCAGGACGGTGTGTCTCGCCCCGCACGCGGTGCGGGCCGGCTTGTTCTGACGCCGTCGCAGCGTGTGGATGACTCGGGCGACGAAGAGGCGACCCCGCCGGAGCGCCGCGCGTCGGAGCCACCCGCCCCCGAGATATCAGAGGCGACGGCAGAAGCGGACCCGGAGCCCGAGTCGATCTTTCCGCAAGATGACGAGGTGCGCGCGGAAACTGCTACGCAGTCGGGTGGCGGTGAGGCACCTGACCCGTCGCTTGACGGGATCGCCGCGATGTTTGCCGGCCACGACGGCGCGATACCGACCGCGTGGGAGCCCGATGGCGATGACGAGGATGCCTTTGCCGATGGGGCCGAGGCCCCGGCGCTCGATTGGCGCGATGCGGGTGCCGATGAGGATGGCGAGGATGCCGGGCGGGACCGCGCCGCAGAGCATGTTGAAACGGTCGAGCGTGACTGGGGCACAGAGGCACCCGGTGACGCGGAAAACGCCTTTGCCATTGACGACGAGGCTGTGCTTGACGAAGACGCCCTGCGCGATCTGGTGGCCGAGATTGTGCGCGAGGAACTCATGGGCACGCTGGGCGAACGCATCACTCGCAACGTGCGCAAACTCGTGCGGCGCGAGATTCACCGCGCGCTCAACTCTCAGGATTTCGACTGATTTACCGGCGCGGCGAGCGACAGCAGGCGATCCACATCCATGAAGCGTTCGATATGGCGGGCAAGCGCGTCAAGCGTGCTGTCCACCGTCGTCTCATAAAGGACATCCGATACCACGCCCAGATCGTGCAGGAAGGCCGCGCGAAACGCATCCTCGGCGAAAAGCCCGTGCAGATAGGTGCCCTGCACGCGCCCATCCTCTGAGGCGGCCCCCTCGCGGCGGCCTGCCACCTCGAGCCAGCCGCGCGCGCGATCGGGGCCGGTGGTCTCGCCGAGGTGGATCTCGTAGCCCGCGACCGCCGTGCCCGAGGCCAGATGCCGCGCCTGCGTGAGGCCCAACCGCTTGCGCGGGCGCAGCACGGTGTCCACGTCGAGATGGCCAAGCCCCGTGACGGTGCCAGGCGGGCCCTCGATCCCGTCGGGGTCACTGATGCGGCGGCCCAGCATCTGGTAGCCGCCGCAGATGCCCAGCACGCGGCCCCGGCGGCGGATATGGGCGGCGAGGTCGATATCCCAGCCGTTGCGGCGAAACATGTCCAGATCTGCGATGGTGGATTTGCTGCCCGCCAGCACGATCAGGTCGGCCCCGGCGGGCAGGGGGCGGCCCGGCGCGATGATCTCTACGCTGACGCCCGGTTCGTTGCCGAGCGGCGTGAGGTCGTCGAAATTGGCAATCGCCCCGAGATGCGGCACCACCACGCGCAGCCCGCCCGCGCGCTCGACCGAGGCCAGATCCTGCACATCTTCGGGCGGCAGACGCCAGGCGTGCTCGAACCAGGGCACCACGCCGAGCGAGGGCCAGCCGGTGCGCGCCTCGATGGCCTGCTCGCCCTCGGTGAAAAGGCTCAGATCGCCCCGGAACTTGTTGACAGCGAAACCCCGGATCATCGCCGCATCGTCCGGCGCGATCACCGCCTGCGTGCCGACGATCTGCGCGATCACACCGCCCCGGTCGATATCGCCCACAAGGATCACCGGCACGCCAGCCGCGCGCGCAAATCCCATATTGGCGATGTCGCCCGCGCGCAGGTTGATCTCGGCGGGGCTGCCCGCGCCCTCGACGATCACCAGATCGGCGGTTTGGCCAAGGCGGTTGAAACTCTCAAGCACCGCCCCCAGCAGGCGGGGTTTTTCCCGCGTATAGTCCCGCGCGCCGAGGTGGTCCACGGGATGGCCCTGCACGATCACCTGCGCGCCGCGCGCGCCCTCGGGTTTGAGCAGGACGGGGTTCATGTCGGTATGCGGGATGCGCCCGGCCGCGCGCGCCTGAAGCGCCTGCGCGCGCCCGATCTCGCCACCATCCCCGGTCACGGCGGCGTTGTTGGACATGTTCTGCGGCTTGAACGGGGCAACGCTGATCCCGCGCCGCAGGCAGGCGCGCGCCAGCCCCGCGACCAGAAGCGATTTGCCCACGTTCGATCCGGTGCCCTGGATCATGATCGCGCGGGTCATGTGGCCGGTCCCGGTCATGGCAAGCAAAAGGCCCCGCCGCGTGCGACGGGGCCAAACAGGCAGGAGGCCAAGGCCCGGTTCAGGCGGCCTCGGCCTGGGCTGCGGCGTGGCGGCGCTCGCTTTCCTCGCGCGACAACGCCACCGAGGTGCGCACGCCCTTGGAGACGAATTCCATCAGCCCCGCCACGACACGTTCGTTCGGGTCGATCCCGGCGCAGGACAGCACCTCGCGCCCATCGCGCGAGCGCGCCCAGCGGGCGATCTGCTCGGGTCCGTTGCCGTATTTCTTGTCATCGGCGATGGCATCATCGAGCGCGGCCAGAACCACGGCCGCAAAGAGTTTACGCGCACGGTTGCCCTGCTCGGCATTGAACGCCGTGCCATCAACGAAATCCTTCATACTTGGTCCTGTTCTTATTGCTCTTGCGTTTCGGGCGTGCAGGCGGTTATGACGCCTTTTGATCGATTCGGATAGAGCGTAGATGCATAGCATCCATGCAAAATTCGCAATGCTTACGCTCCAGCGATACGAAATCTGGTTGTCTTGCTCGCGTGCACAACACGAGATATAGGGGCAACCATCGCCATATCAACCTTTTGCCACGGTTCGAACCCATGCCCAAGATCAACGGAAACGAAATACGCCCCGGCAACGTGCTGGAGCATAATGGCGGCCTCTGGGCCGCCGTGAAGGTGGAGCACGTCAAGCCCGGCAAGGGCGGCGCCTTTGCCCAGGTCGAAATGAAGAACCTGCGCAACGGCACCAAGCTCAACGAGCGGTTTCGCAGCGCCGACAAGGTCGAGCGCGTGCGCCTCGAGCAGAAGGACCAGCAATTCCTCTACGAGGAGAACGGCAAGCTGGTGTTCATGGACACCGAGACCTACGAGCAGATCGAACTGTCGGCCGACCTTCTGGGTGAGCGGCGGCCCTTCCTTCAGGACGGCATGACCATCACGGTCGAGTTCCACGAGAGCGAAGCGCTCCATGCCTCGCTGCCGCAAAAGGTGGTTTGCCGCATCGTCGAGACCGAGCCGGTCGTCAAGGGTCAGACGGCGGCCAACAGCTTCAAGCCCGCGATCCTTGACAATGGTGTCAAGGTCATGGTGCCGCCCTTTGTGGGGCCGGATGAAGAGATCGTCGTCAACACCGAGACGATGGAATATTCCGAGCGCGCCTGAGCGCGCTCAAGAGCCCAGCGGATCGACCCGCGCCGTGCCCGCGCTCATGCCCGGCCCGGCGCGGTCGTGGCGCAGCCAGGCGATGCCGCGCCCGCCCGACTGGGTATAGAGCGTGCCCGCGCTCTTGCCGTCCTGGGTGGTGATCTCGGTCCCCACCGGGGCCTCGCCATGCACCGCGACCAGCGCGAGACCCTTTTTCAGCTCGGTCTTGTGCTTCATCCGCGCGGTGACCTCCTGCCCGACATAGCATCCCTTGCGGAAATCGACGCCACCCAGCCGCTCGAACCCGGCCTCGAGGATATAGGTCTCGGGCGTCAGCTCGATCCCCGTCTCGGGGATGCAATGGGCCACGCGGATGCGATCGAAATCGGTGCCGTCCGTGCCGCCCTCCGCACCATAAAGCCGCCAGCCGAGATCGGGGTGGCGCGGATCGGGCAAGGCCCCTTCGGGGGCGGGGCCGGTGCCGCGGCGCAGGGCCATGCCGGTCTCGGCGATCTGCACATCGGCGCGCAGCTTGTAGAGCGAGAGCCGCTGCATCAGCATCGGCGCAAGCCCCGCATCCACATCGAGCAGGATCGCGCCCTCGTGGCGCAGCAGGAAGAAATCGGCCAGATACTTGCCCTGCGGCGTCAGCAGCGCGGCATAGACAAGGCCCTGATCGAGCCGCTTGAGGTCGTTCGTCACCAGCCCTTGCAGAAAGCTCTCGGCCTCGCTTCCGGTGATTTTCAGAATGCGCCGTGCCATGCCCGTTCCCTTGCCTGTTGCTGGGTAATATAGGGTTTCGGGCAGGACACGGAAGGGGGCAGCGATGCGGGCCGAGCTATCGGTGGTGATTCCCACGCTGAATGCGGCTGAGGCGTTGCCTGCCTGCCTCGCGGCGCTTGTCGAGGGGCTGCATGCGGGGCTGATCCGCGAGGTGATCGTGAGCGACGGCGGATCGGGCGATGCCACCGCCCTGATCGCCGACGCGGCGGGGGCGGTGATTGTCACCGGCGCGCCGTCACGCGGCGGGCAGTTGCGGCGCGGGGCGGCGGTGGCGGGCGGCGCGTGGCTCCTGGTCCTGCACGCCGACACGGTGCTGCCCGAGGGCTGGGCGGGGGCCGTGCGCGCGCAGATGGCGCAGGGCGGGGCAGCGGCGTTCCGGCTCTCGTTTGACGCGGGCGGGCTGGCGCCGTGGCTGGTGGCGGGCTGGGCCAACCTGCGCACGAGGGTGTTCGGGCTGCCCTATGGCGATCAGGGGTTGCTCATCTCGCGCGCCGACTATGAGCGCGCGGGCGGCTACCCCGATATCCCGCTGATGGAGGATGTGGCGCTCGCGCTTGCGCTGAGGGGGCAGGGCGGGCGGATCGCGCTCTTGCCGCTGGCGGTGCGCACATCGGCGGCGCGATTCCTGCGCGATGGCTGGCTGCGGCGGGGGGCGCGCAACCTGTGGCTTCTGGCGCGCTATCTGTGCGGGGCCGATCCGGCGCGGCTGGCCGCGCGGTATCGGCGGTAGCGCCCCGCCTCCCGTCACGCCGCCGGGCGGGAGGTGTTCAGCTCTTCCTCGGTTTCGGGCAGGCCCTCGCGTGACAACAGAACGGCGATCGGGCGCAGCCCCGGCACATGGCTGAACACGATCATTGCGCCCACCATGATCGGCACCGCGAGAAACATCCCCGGTATCCCCCAGACCGCGCCCCAGAACGCCAGGCTGATGATGATCCCGAAGGACGACACCCGCAACGCGCGGCCCATCAGCATCGGGTCGATCACGTTGCCGGCGAGGAACTGGATCCCGGCGACAATGGCGAAAATGCCGAGTGTTACCGGCCCTTCGCCCAGTTGCACGAAGGTCACCAGCGCCACCAGCACCGTCGCCACGATAGAGCCGATGGTAGGGATATAGTTGAGCACAAAGGTGAGGATGCCGATCGCGCCTGCAAGATCAAGCTCGAAGGCGCGCGCCACGCCATAGACCAGCAGCCCGGTCACCGCGCTCACCAGCGTCTTGACCAAGAGGTAATGGTTCACCCGGTGGATGATCGAGCCGATGATGCGCCTGGCGCGATCGGCCTGCGCGCGGTCGCCCAGCAGGCTTTCGAGCTTGGTATCGAACCAGACACGCTCGGCAAAGAGAAAGCCCACGAAGAGGATCACCAGCACCGTGCCCTGCATCAGGCTGCCCGCCTGGCCTGCGATGGTGCGCAAATAGCCCGCGACATCGAAGGTCGCCACCGCCTGCCGCACCGCCGCCTCGGCCTGCGGTCCCAGCCACGAGACGGCGGCGGCCATCGCCTCGGGGGCGCGGTCGGTATAGGCGATGGTGGTGGAGAGCACCGTGTTGGCCTGCGACAGGATGATTGCCGAGAGGCTGAGCAGCGCCGCCGAGATCAGCACCAGCGCCGCGATGCTGGCAAGCCAGTTGGGGATGTGTGCCGGGCCGATGCGAATCCGCGCGATGGAATTGATCGCGTCGGAGGTGAGGCTGAAGAGGATGATCGCGGTGGCCAGAGAGATGAGCAGGAAGCGCGCCTGCACCAGCAGGAAAAGCACCACCGCGAACGCGATGATGAGTTGCGCGGCGGTGCGGATACGCTGGAAATCCTGCGTCTCGGGGGGGGTGTATCGGGGCGTGGTCACGTCTTGGGGCGCTCGTTTTTCTGGTGATCTGGCGGCTTTGCCCCACTATCGGGAAAAACCCGAGAAGATCAATCGCGCGCGGGCAATATCAGGGTGATTGCGAGAGTATCGGTTTGGGATGTGACCTCTATCGCGGCATCCCTCTGCGCGATCCGGGCGGCGAGCAGGTGAAATTCGATGCGGCGCGGATCGGCCTCGGGCAGGGCTGTGCGCCCGGCCAGCCCATCCCACAGCACGGGATCGGGCAGACCAAGCGGGCCGGTGACTGTGGTCACGATGCGCGCGCCGCCCGAGCGCGTCACCGCCAGCGTCCCGCCACGCGGCAGCGCCTGCGCCGCGCAGAGCACCGCCAGCGCGACAAGCTGCGCGTCGGGCCGCGCCAGCGGGCCGTCAAGCGCCCAGTCGAGGTGCAGCCGGGGGCGCGCGGCGAGATGGCCGCGCACGGTGCCGCCAAGCACGCGGCTGTCGAGCGGCTCGCCCGCCCCCGCCCCGCCAAAGGCCATGCGCAGCATTTCCAGCGTGGCGCGCGCGCCGGTCAGGCTGTCGCGCAGCAGCGCCATTTCCTCGGGGCCGCAGCCGCCCGGCATGTCGGTGAGAAATTCAAGCCCGGTCAGCGCCGCGCCGATGGGGCTTGCGAGATCGTGGCAAATGCGCGAGCCTACCATTGCGGCAAGCCGGGGATCATCCTGCGGCATCGGTGATACCGGGAGAGGGGATGGGCATGATCGGGATGAACGCGGTGCTGGAGCCGGGGATGCTGGTGGAAAACCCCGCACGCCCCGATTGGGGCGTGGGGCAGGTGCAATCCAATATCGGCGGGCGCATCACGGTAACCTTTCGCGAAGAGGGCAAGGTGGTGATCGACGGCAACCGCGTGGCGCTGTTGCCTGTCCTTGATGGCTGATCGAGGTTAGCAAACGGTTAAGACCTGAGCGTATCACGGCGGCGGCCCTGCGGCCAGTGGTGCGTTGCAACCGGGCCCGCGCCTGCGTAGAAGCCGGGACAAGCCCAGCCAGACACAGAAGAGACGAGGCCGATGACCGCACCCGCTCCCCGATTCCGTGTCGAGATCGCGCGCGACGCCGCCGATATCGAGGCCGCGCAGCGCCTGCGCTATGAGGTCTTCATCGAGGAACTGGGTGGCGATGGGCCGCTTGTCGACCATGGCGCGCGGCTGGAGCGCGACCGGTTCGATCCGTTCTTCGATCACCTGATTCTGCGCGATACCGCGCAGGGCGGTGCGGTGGTCGGGGTCTACCGGCTGTTGCGGGCCGAGGCGGCGGCGCGCGCAGGGCAATTCTATTCCGAGGATGAATACGATCTCGCCCCCCTGCGTGCGAGCGGGCGGCACCTGCTGGAATTGGGCCGCTCTTGCGTGGCGCGGTCCTATCGCGGGGGCGAGGCGCTCTATCATCTCTGGCAGGGGCTGGCGTGCTATGTCGAGCGGCACCGGATCGAGGTGCTTTTCGGCGTGGCGAGCTTTCACGGCACCGATGTGGCGGCGCTGGCGCAGCCGCTCTCGCTTTTGCATTATCGCCATCTTGCGCCGCCCGCGCTGCGGGTGCGCGCGCGCGAAGAGCATTTTCAGCCGATGGACCTGGTGCCCGAGGCCGCGCTTGATCGCGCCGTGGCGATGCGCGCGGTGCCCGCGCTCATCAAGGCCTATCTGCGGTTGGGCGGCTGCGTGGGCGAGGGGGCCTATGTCGATCACGCGTTCAACACCACCGATGTCTGCCTGGTGATGGATACCGCGCTGCTGAGCGCGCGGCAGCGCGCGATGTATACGCGCGGGGGCAAAGCCGGGGACACAGCGTGAGCGTTACCTGGCGGTCATCCGCCCCCCCGCCCGAGGTGCCGCGCGCGCCGGGGCACTGGCGGCGGGTGGCGTGGCGGGGCGGGCGCATCGCGCTGGTGATCGGGGCGGGGGTGCTGGCGACGCTGGCGCTGCGGCTGGCCGAGCGGCTCCTGCATGGGCAGGCGCGGCCCTGGACGCCCGCGATCACGGTCTGGGTCTGCCGCCGGGTGCTGGCGATCATCGGGATCGGGCATGTGATCGAGGGCAAGCCCCTGCAAGGCCCCGGCGCGGTGGTGTGCAACCATGTCTCCTGGCTTGATATCTTCGTGCTCAATGCGCGCAAGCGGGTGTATTTCGTGTCCAAGGCGGAGGTGGCGGGCTGGCCCGGCATCGGCTTTCTCGCGCGGCTTGTCGGCACGGTGTTCATCACCCGCGACGCGCGCGCGGCGCGCGCGCAGACGGATCTCTTGAAGGAGCGCTTGGGCGCGGGGCAGCGGCTGTTGTTCTTTCCCGAGGGAACAAGCACCGACGGGATGCGCCTGCGCCCGTTCAAATCGTCGCTGTTCCAGGCGCTCTGCGCGGCGGGTGCGGGCGGCGGGTTGCGGGTGCAGCCGGTCACGCTGGTCTACGAGGCCCCCGAGGGGGCGGATGCGCGGGCCTATGGCTGGTGGGGCGATATGGAGTTCGGCACCCACCTTGTCGCGGTGCTGGGGATGGCACGGCAGGGCCGGGTGCGCGTGATCTGCCACGCGCCGCTGGCGGCGGGCGATTTCGCCGATCGCAAGGCGCTCGCGGCGGCCTGCGAACGCGCGGTGCGCGCAGGATTGCCGCAGGACCGACGCGGGACGTGAGGGGGCTGTTGCTGCCATTGGCGGTTTGAGAGATCGCGCGGCGGGCTTCGGGCTTGATCCCGCGCGGGGGGCAAATGGTCAACGACCGCAACAGGCCCTTCGCGACGCCTCGCGCACCGCATTGCGCAACATGGCAGGCCGGATCATCCTTGGGCTTTGTCTGTCAGATGCCGGACACGAGAGTGTGTCGCGCTTATCTCCATTCACGCGACACACTCCAACCTATTGATTTCGCATGTTCGAGGATCTCAAAACCCGTCCCCGCTTTTAAGCAACAATGCTCTAGAACAGCGGCTTGTGGGTCGCGTCATACGCGGCCTGGATCTCTGCGTGGTCGTATTCCGTCGCGATCCACTCCTCAAAGCCGATACCGGTCTCGGCCTCGCGCGCGGCATATCGGTCGAGGATGAAATCGAGCACGCCGGTGCGCGACCATTTCAGGTGGATATATTTCACCCCCAGCATCCTTTTCGCCTCGGCCACGGGGCGGCCTTCGATCACCATGAGATAGATCGCCGAGGCAAAGCCCGCCCTGTCGGCCCCGGATTTGCAATGCATCACGAAGGGGCGTTCGATCTCGCGAAAGGCGGCGATCAGCGCCTCTATATTGGCGCGCGGGGCCGCGTCGCGGGCCTGAAGCGTGCAATCGACGAGGGTCAGGCCAAGGCGGCGGCAGCTTTCGGCCTCGGTGAGGTAATGCGCCGCGCCGCCCGCGCCGCGCAGGTTGAGGATGGCGCGCACGCCGCGCGCCTTGAGCCGGACAAGCCTGCCATGGGTGGGCTGGTTCGAGCGCCAGACGCCGGGGGCCACCTCGAACTGGTTGGTCCAGACAATGCGCAGGATCGCGTGATCGAACCAAAGGTTGTAGATATGCGCGCGGCGGCGGTTCTCGGGGGTGGACAGATCGGTATTGTAGGAGGCGCGCAGCCTGCGCTCCCAGTCCGATATCCGTTTGAAAAGGCTCATCTGCGGCGCGCTCTCCGGTCTTTGGGGCCGCGTGCGCCCCGCCGCCCCCGATTAGGCGAGCGCGCCGCCGATGACAAGCCGGTGACGCACCGCGCGGAGAGGGCGCGCGGTGGCGTTGACGCCGCCGGGCAGGGGCGTAAGGTCGCCTGCGTCATCAACGGGAGTCCTCCATGAGCCTTGCCAACGGTCGCGCCTATCTTGCCATTCCCGGCCCCTCGGTCATGCCCGAGGAGGTGCTCTGCGCGATGCACCGCGCCGCGCCCAATATCTACGAGGGTGCGCTGATCGAGATGACGGCGGGCCTCATCCCCGATCTGCGCGCGGTGGCGCGCACCACGGGCCGCGTGGCCATCTATATCGCCAACGGGCACGGGGCGTGGGAGGCGGCGCTGGCCAATACCGTGGCACCGGGCGAGCGGGTGCTGGTGCCCGCCACGGGCCGTTTTGGCCACGGCTGGGCCGAGGTGGCGCAGTTTCAGGGCATTGTGCCCGAGATCATTGATTTCGGCAAGCGCGCGGCGGTGGACCTTGACCGGGTCGAGGCGGCACTGCGCGCCGACACGGCCCACGAGATCCGCGCCGTGCTTGCCACACATGTGGATACATCGACATCCGTTCTGAACGATATCAAGGGATTGCGCGCCGTTCTTGATCGGGCGGGCCACCCGGCTCTGTTGATGGTCGATTGCATCGCCTCGCTGGCCTGCGACCGGTTCGAGATGGATGCCTGGGGCGTCGATGTGATGGTGGCGGCAAGCCAGAAGGGGCTTATGGTGCCGCCCGGCCTTGGCTTCGTGTTCTTCTCCGACAAGGCGGCGGCGGCGCGCGCGCGGCTGGAGCGGGTGAGCCGCTACTGGGACTGGACCGGGCGCGCCGACCCGGACATGTTCTACCAGTATTTCGGCGGCACCGCGCCCACGCATCACCTTTACGGGTTGCGCGCGGCGCTTGACCTGATCAAGGCCGAGGGGATCGAGGCGATCTGGCACCGCCACGCGGTGCTCGCGCGCGCGATCTGGGCCGCCTGCGAGACCTGGGGCGCGACCGGCCCGCTGGAACTCAACATTGCCGACCGTGCCTTGCGCAGCCACGCCGTCACCGCGCTCAGGATCGGGGCGCCGCATGGCTCGCAGTTGCGCGCCTGGGTGCAGGAAAATACCGGCGTCACCCTCGGCATCGGCCTTGGCATGGCAGAGCCGGGCGACCCGGCCTGGCACGGATTTTTCCGCATCGGCCATATGGGCCATGTCAACGCGCATATGATCCTTGGCGCGCTGGGCGCGATCGAGGCGGGGCTGGTGGCGCTCGATATCCCGCACGGCGAGGGCGGGCTGGCGGCGGCGGCGGCAGAGGTGGCGCGCGGCTCAGCCGTCGCGGGTTAGCCGGTCGGCCTTCTTGCGCACCAGCACGGTGCGCAGGTCGTGCATGGCCATCAAGAGCGCGTCGGTGACCTGCTCAAGCTGCTCATCGGTCGCGCGCGATTGCGCCCAATGGGCGGTGGTGTTGAGGTAATCGACCGCGCGCAGGATGTCGTCGATATCGCGATGCGCAAGCACCGCCTGCCGCTCTTCCATCCACGCGGTGATCGCGGCAAGATCGGCCTCGGTCAGCTCGCGGTCGCCATGCGGCTTGATCTCGGATTTGCGGATATTGACCACCGCGATCTGGTCCATGTCGATGCGGCGCTGGCGGTTCTCGGTATCGACGCGAAACACGAAGGCCCCGTTCTCGCGCACCCTGAAGAAATATTCCGGCAGATCACCCGACATGCGCCCGCCTTACCTCAGCCCGGCGCAGAACGCCTCGATCCGCTGGCACGCCTGCACCAGCGCATCATCCGACGTGGCATAGCTCACCCGGAAATTCGGCGACAGGCCGAAGGCCGCGCCAAACACCACGGCAACGCCCTGCTCGTCAAGAAGGGCGGTGGCGAAATCCTCATCCGTGTCGATCCGCGCGCCGCCCGCGCTCGTCTTGCCGATCAACCCCTTGATGGACGGGTAGACATAGAACGCCCCGTCGGGCACCGGGCAGGTGATGCCGGGGATCGCGTTCAGCATCGCCACAACCAGATCGCGGCGGCGTTTGAACACGGCGTTGTTCTCGGCGATGAAATCATGCGGGCCATTGAGCGCCTCCACTGCCGCCCATTGGCTTATGGTGCAGGGGTTGGAGGTGCTCTGGCTCTGGATCTTGCGCATCGCGGCAATGAGCCGCTCGGGCCCCGCCGCGTAGCCGATCCGCCAGCCGGTCATGCAATAGGCCTTGGAGACGCCGTTGCAGGTGAGGGTGCGCGCATATAGCCCCGGCTCGACCTGCGCAGGCGTGCAGAACTCGAACCCGTCATAGGCGAGATGCTCATACATGTCGTCACTCATCACCCAGACATGGGGATGGCGCATCAGAACATCGGTGAGCGCGCGCAGCTCGTCCCAGCTATAGCCCGCGCCGGTGGGGTTGGAGGGCGAGTTGAAGATGAACCAGCGGGTGCGCGGCGTGATCGCGGCCTCGAGCGCCTCTGGCGTCAGCTTGAACCCGCTCTCGATCCCCGCCGCGACGATCACCGGCTCGCCGCCCGCCAGCAGCACCATGTCGGGATAACTCACCCAATAGGGCGCGGGGATCAGCACCTCGTCGCCGGGGTTGAGCGTCGCCATCAGCGCGTTGTAGAGGATCTGCTTGCCGCCCGAGGCCACGCTCACCTGGCGCGGCGAATACTCCAACCCGTTGTCGCGGCGGAACTTCTCGCAGATCGCGGCCTTCAACTCGGGGATGCCATCGACGGCGGTGTATTTGGTGCGCCCCTCCTCTATCGCGCGGATGCCCGCCGCGCGGATATGCGGCGGGGTCGGGAAATCCGGCTCTCCCGCGCCCAGCCCGATCACGTCGCGACCCGCTGCGCGCAACTCCTGCGCGCGGGTTGTGACCGCGATGGTCGGCGAGGGTTTCACGCGCGATAATGTCGCGGACAGATCGGACATGGATGCCTCCGGTTTGAACTCACCTTGCAAATCTCTTAGGCTGTGCGCGACGACCGTTCAAGAACGATCACCGGAAAGGAAGATCATGACCACCGAGCAAGACGAAAGCTGGTTCGACCCTGACGCGACCACCTTCGGCGATCGTGTCGCCGGCGCGCGCGAGCGTGCGGGCATGACCCAGAGCGAACTGGCCAAGCGGCTTGGCGTCAAGCTCAAGACGCTCAAGGGCTGGGAGGATGACCTGTCGGAGCCGCGCGCCAACAAGCTGTCGATGATGGCGGGGCTTTTGAATGTCTCGCTGCTGTGGCTTCTGTCGGGCGAGGGCGAGGGGCCGGATTCGCCCACAACGGGCGCGCTCGAGCCCGATATCAACGGGCTCTTGACCGAGATACGCGACATCCGCACGCAGATCGCCTGGTCCACCGACCGCCTCGGACGGCTGGAAAAGACGCTGCGCGCGCGCCTGATGGAGCAGGCCGGTGAGTGAGCCGCGCGAGCATCGCTTGCGGCGCCTGACCATGCGTGCGAACCGGCGTGGAATCAAGGAGATGGACATCATCCTTGGCCGCTATGCCGGGGCGCGGCTTGCCATGATGGACGCGGGCGCGCTCGATCTTTTCGATGCGCTCTTGTCCGAGAACGATCACGATCTCTATCAATGGGTGACCGGGCAGGGCACGCCGCCCGACCGCTTTGCGCCGATGGTGGCCGAGATCGCGCAGATCGCCTGCGACGGAAAATAGCGCGGATTTTAGACGTTTGCCGCGCGATTTAACCTGTTATTGGCGGTTTTGGTGGAATGTCCCTCGCGAATGGTTCGCGAGGGAGACGTATATGAGCTTTCACAGCCCCCGTGGCACCGGGTCTGCGCCGGGTGCCTTCATCGCCGGGTATCTCGACGCGCTGTCGCTGGTCGAGCGGCTGCACCGCTTGCTGCTCGATGTCATCAAGGACGAGTTCGAACGCGTCGGCATCCTTGAGATCAACGCGGTGCAGGCGCTCTTGCTGTTCAATATCGGCGATCACGAGGTGACCGCAGGCGAGCTTAAATCGCGCGGCTATTACCAGGGTAGCAATGTCAGCTATAACCTGAAAAAACTGGTCGAGAGCGGCTATATGCACCACCAGCGCTGCGAGGCCGACCGGCGCGCGGTGCGCGTGCGGCTCACCGGCAAGGGGCGCGAGATCCGCGACGTGGTGGCGGCGCTCTTCGAGCGTCATGCCGAGGGGCTGCAAAGCCGCGGGGTGCTGGGCGAGGACGGGCTGGATCAGGTCACCTCCGCGCTGCGGCGCATGGAGCGGTACTGGACCGATCAGATCCGCTATATCTATTGAGCCAAGGGAGGGCGGGAGATCCTCGGGTCAGGCCCGAAGATGACGGGGCAGCGGATGCGCCCGTGCAGGGTATCGCCGCCGCGCCCTACCAGTGGCCGATATTGTCCATGCTGGTCCATGGCTCTGCGGGGGGAAGCGCCTCGCCCTCTTGCAACAGCTCGACCGAGATATTGTCGGGGCTGCGCACAAAGGCCATGCGGCCATCGCGGGGGGGGCGGTTGATGGTCACGCCATGATCCATAAGGTGCTGGCACATCTCGTAAATATTTTCCACCTCATAGGCCAGATGGCCAAAATGGCGGCTGTCCGAGGGCAGGCCCTCATCGCCATCCCAGTTATATGTCAGCTCCACCGGGCAGTCTTCCTGTCCTTCGGGGGCCATGAAGACAAGGCTGAAGCGCCCGTCCTCATTATCCCAGCGGCGGGTCTCGCGCAGGCCCAGAAGCGAGAAGAAACGCATCGTGGCGTCGAGGTCTTTCACCCGGACCATCGTGTGCAGGTAGCGGATTTTCATCGGCGGTCTCCTATCGGTTTCGTGCAGGTTATCTTTCGGCCCTGTCCTTGCCGCGCAGGATAGGGCCTCGGCGGCCAGTGTCGAGGGCAAAGCGGCACCACGAGGCAACCCCCGATATCGCGCTTTGCCGCAGCCCCGCCCCAAGATAGAGTGGGGGCCGACTCGTCCCATCCCCGAAAGGTGCCCCCATGCCGCTGACCCCGGAGCAAAAGGCCGAAATCGCCGCGCAACGCGCCGAGGCCACCCCCACCCTGCGCGCCACCGCCAAGGGGATGGAGGCGCATCTGTATACCGCCCACGAGGTGCTCGACCACGGTTTCGTGCGGGTGATCGACTATATGGGCGACGATGCCGCCATCTGTCAGGCGGCGCGGGTGAGCTATGGGCGCGGCACCAGATCGGTGAGCGATGACGAGGGGCTGATCCGCTATCTCATGCGGCACTGGCATTCGACCCCGTTTGAGATGTGCGAGATCAAGCTGCATGTCAAACTGCCGGTTTTTGTCGCGCGGCAATGGATCCGCCACCGCACGGCCAATGTGAACGAATATTCCGCGCGGTATTCGATCCTTGACCGCGAATTCTATATCCCGGCGCGCGACGATCTGGCGGCGCAATCGGTGACGAACAATCAGGGCCGGGGCGAGACGTTGGGGGATGAGGAGGCCGCGCGCGTCCTTGCGATCCTGCGCGAGGACGCGATGCGCTGCTATGACCATTACGAGGAGATGATTTCCAGCGAGGGCCAACAGGGGCTGGCGCGCGAACTCGCCCGCATGAACCTGCCCGCCAATATCTATACNNTCCTGCGGCTGCGCGCCGATGCCCACGCGCAATATGAAATCCGCGTCTATGCCGAGACGATCTGCCGGATCGTCGCCGATTGGGTGCCCGCCGCCTACCGCGCCTTCGAGGATTACCGCATGGGCGGTGCCACGCTCTCGGCCACGGCGCTTGAGTGCGTGCGGCGGATGGTCAAGGGTGAGGAGGTGACGCAGGAGACATCCGGCATGAGCAAGGGGGAATGGCGGGAGTTTATGGGGGTAATCAAGTGAGGAGTGGACATCGTCACAGTGCCCTGTGGGCCGGGGTTCTTCCGCGTGGCGGGGCTGGTGATGGAGGGGGCAGGGTTCGGGGTCGAGGTGATGGCCTCTCCTGCCGCGGGCCGCACCTGTAACGTGCTTTTGTCCGAGGGGCGGCGGGAGGCGCTGCCGGTGTGACATTGCGCGCAGCCTTTGGCGCTTTCCGCGCCGGGGGCTTTGGGCTAAGGCGGGGCCATGTTGCTTCGGGTCACGGATATGGCGGTTGCGCGCGGCGGTGTGCCGGTGCTGGAAGGGGTGGGCCTTGCGCTCGCCCCCGGCGAGGCGCTGATCCTGCGCGGCCCCAACGGCATCGGCAAGACCACGCTCCTGCGCGGCATCGCCGGGCTTCAGCCCGCGCTTTCGGGCCGCGCCGAGGCCGCGCCCGAAAGCCTCGTTTATGCCGGTCATGCCGACGGGATCAAATCGGCGCTGAGCGTGGCCGAGAACCTCGAATTCTGGGCGCGCGTCTTTGGCACCACCGATATCTCGCGGGCGATCGCCGCCTTTGCCCTTGGCCCGCTGGCCACGCGGCCCGCAGGCGCGCTCTCGGCTGGGCAGAAACGGCGGCTGGGGCTGGCGCGGCTTCTGGTGACGGGGCGGGCGGTGTGGCTCCTGGACGAGCCCACGGTGTCGCTCGATACCGAGGCCGTGGCGATGTTTGCAGGCGCGGTGCGCGGCCATCTGGCGGCGGGGGGCGCGGCGCTCATTGCCACGCATATCGAGCTTGGCCTCACGGAGGCGCGCATTCTCGATCTGGCCCCCTATCGCGCCGCGCCGCTCGGGATGGATGATTTCGACGGGGTGTTCCTGTGATCGCGCTGCTGACACGCGACATGCGCCTTGCGGTGCGCGCGGGCGGGGGATTCGGCCTCGGGCTTGCGTTTTTCCTCATCGTGGTGGTGCTGGTGCCCTTTGGCGTGGGGCCGCAATCGGCGCTTCTGTCGAAAATCGCGCCGGGCATTCTGTGGCTGGGGGCGCTTCTGGCCTGCCTCTTGTCGCTCGACCGGATATTCGCGCTCGACCACGAGGATGGCAGCCTTGATCTTCTGGCCACCTCGCCCCTGCCGATGGAGGGGATCGTGAGCGTCAAGGCGCTGGCGCATTGGCTCACCACGGGCCTGCCGCTGGTGCTGGCCGCGCCGGTGCTGGGGGTGCTGTTGAGCCTGCCGGTGCAGGGCTTTGGCTGGCTGGTGGTGTCTCTGGCGCTTGGCACGCCCGCGCTGAGCGTGATCGGCACGTTCGGCGCGGCGCTGACCGTGGGGTTGAAGCGCGGCGGGCTGCTTCTGAGCCTGCTGGTGCTGCCGCTTTATGTGCCTACACTGATCTTTGGGGCAGAAGTGGCGCGGCGCGGTGCCGAGGGCATGGCGCTTGGCACGCCGCTGGCGCTGCTGGCGGGGATCACTTGCGGCACGATCGCGCTTTTGCCTTTCGCCTCGGCTGCGGTATTGAGGGTCAACCTGCGATGACGGACGGAGCAACGCCATGAAGCTGAACGCGCTCTGGGAATATGCCAACCCCAAGAAATTCATCGACACCACAGACCGTGTGCTGCCCTGGGTTGCCTGGGCGGCGGCGGTGACGCTGGTGGTGGGGCTGGTCTGGGGGTTTTTCTTCACGCCCGACGATTACAAGCAGGGCTCGACCGTCAAGATCATCTACCTGCATGTGCCCGCCGCGCTCATGGCGATCAATGCGTGGCTGATGATGCTCGTCACCTCGCTGGTGTGGATCGTGCGGCGGCATCATGTGAGCGCCCTGGCGGCGCGCGCGGCGGCCCCGGTGGGGATGGTGATGACGCTGATCGCGCTCGCCACCGGGGCGCTTTGGGGCCAGCCGATGTGGGGGACGTGGTGGGCCTGGGATCCGCGGCTCACGTCGTTTCTCATCCTGTTCCTGTTCTATCTGGGCTATATCGCGCTTTGGGAGGCGATCGAGAATGACGACACCGCCGCCGATCTCACCTCGATCCTGTGCCTTGTCGGATCTGTCTTTGCGCTTCTGAGCCGCTATGCCGTCAACTTCTGGAATCAGGGCCTGCATCAGGGCGCGTCGCTCAGCCTTGATAAGCAGGAGAACGTGCACGATGTGTTCTGGTATCCGCTTCTGGTGGCGATGGCGGGGTTTGTGCTGTTGTTTGTCGCGCTGGTGCTGGTGCGCACGCGCACCGAGATAAGGGCAAGACGGATGCGCGCGCTCGAGGCGCGGGAAAGGATGCGGGCATGATCCCCGACTTGGGCAAATATGCGGTTGCGGTGCTGTCATCCTATGGCGTGTCGCTGGTGCTGCTGGCGGTGATCGTCTGGGCGAGCCTGCGCCGCTCTGCGCGCATCAAACGCGCGCTGGACGAGATCGAGACGCGAAGGAAATCAAATGGCTAGGCTCTCCCCCCTCATGGCCGTGCCGCTGCTGGTCTTTGCCGCATTCGCGGGGCTGGCGCTGGGCGGGCTAAAGCGCGAGAACCCCGACGCGCTGCCCTCGGCGCTGGCCGGGCGTCAGGCTCCGCCGGTGCAGATCACGCCGCTGGGCGACAAGCCCGGCTTTGCCGATGCCGATCTGCGCTCGGGCGAGGTGGTGCTGCTTAATTATTGGGCAAGCTGGTGTGCGCCCTGCCGGGTGGAACATCCCAACCTCGAGGGGCTGGCAGCCGAAGGGCTGACCATCTATGGCGTCAACTACAAGGACAAGCCCGGCAATGCGCTGGGGTTTCTGGCCGAACTGGGCGATCCCTATACCGCCATCGGTGCCGACGAGACCGGGCGCATGGCGCTTGACTGGGGCGTCTACGGCGTGCCCGAGACCTATGTGATTGACGGGGATGGCAATATCGTGCTGCGCTTTGCCGGGCCGGTCACGGAGCGCGTGCTGCAAAGCACCATACGCCCGGCCATAGAGGCCGCCAGGGGGCACTAGCGGGCCGCTGGCAGGGCTACATGGCACCGCCCGAGATGCGCCGCGTCCAGAACCACACCGGCGACTGCATCACCCGCATTCCCGGCGGGGCGGTTTGGCCGCGGGCGGGTGCCCGCGTGCCTTGTCAACGCCTGTGCGGATCAGCCCTGCGCGGGCTTGGAATCGGCAGGTCTCTGCGCGGGGGCGGCGGCAGCGCGCGGTTGAGCCTCGCCCTGTTGCGCGGGGGCGGCACCTTTGGCCCCGGTCTTGTTGCCCGAGAGCGGATCGTCCTGACGCTGCACGGAGCCCTCGAAATGCGCGCCCGATTCGATGGCGATTGTCTTGTGGATGATGTCGCCCTCAACCCGCGCGGTAGAGGTGAGCCGCACCTTGAGGCCGCGCACGCGCCCCACGACGCGCCCGTTCACGACCACATCATCGGCGATCACCTCGCCCTTGACGGTGGCCCCTTCGCCCACGGTCAGCAGATGCGCGCGGATATCGCCCTCGATGGTGCCCTCGATCTGGATATCGCCGGTGGTGCGCAGGTTGCCCACAACGTGCAGGTCCGAGGACAGCACCGATGCGGGCGGCTTGGCCTTGGGCGCGGGCGCGCGGTAATCGCCGCCGGTGTCGGCGCGCGTGTCGGGCGCGGCCGGTCTGGTTTCGGCGGGCTTGGGGGCGGGTTCGTTGATCTTGCTCTTAGAAAACATCTCTTGCAGCCTTGATATAGGTCATGGGGTTGATTGCCTTGCCATCCACCCTAACCTCATAGTGAAGATGGGTGCCGGTAGACCGTCCTGTGTTGCCCATATCACCGATCCGATCCCCGCGCGAGACCCTTTGGCCCTCGCGCACCCGGATTCTGGACATGTGGGCATAGCGCGTCTCGATTCCGAACGCGTGTTTGATCTTTACCAGTTGGCCGTAGCCCGACAGCCAGCCCGCATGAATGACGACGCCATCGGCCGTGGCGTGGATCGGCGTGCCATGCGCACCGGCGAAATCGGTGCCCGCGTGGAGCCGCCCCCATCTCATGCCAAAGCCGGATGTGTAGCGGAAGCCGCCCTTGACCGGCAGCGCGAGCGGCACCTTGTCGGCGGCGAGCCGGTAGAGAGTCAATTCGTCAAGCCGCGTGAGCAGGCGATTGGCGCGCGTGGCCTCGGGAGAGGGGGCTTCTCCGCGCGTCGAGAGCGAGATCGGCGTGAGCGGCCCGCCCTGCCCGGAATAGCCGCGCCGCACCGTGTCGATGAGCGTATCGGGGTCGAGACCGGCCTTGCGGAACATCGTCTCGAGCGGCTCGACCGAGATGGTCAGCGCGTCTTCAAGGCGGCTGAAAATCTCGGAATTGCGCTCGTTCACAAGGCGCAACTCATAGGCCATGTCCTCGGCGGCGCGCAGCGCCTCTTCGGCGCGGGCCACGGTGCCGTCACGCTCGCGCGCGGCATCCGAAAGCGCGGCGGTCAACACGCTGACCGTGGCATCGCCGCCCTCGCTGGTGGCGTTGTCGGGGCTTGCACGATCTTCGGTATCGAGCGCCGCGGCAAGGCGCGCGGCCTCACGCTCGGCGGTTTCGCGCTCGGACATGGCGCGGCGCAGCGTGCTCTGGACAACCTCCAGCCCGGTCTCAAGCTCGCGGCGGCGGGTCTCGGAGGCAAGCAGTTCCGATTGCATGGCCGATATCTGCTCCAGCGCCGAGCTGAACCGCTCCTGCGCGGCGAGCGCCTCTTGCGCGCGGCGGTCGCGTTCGCCCGCCAGTGCGTTGATCCTTGCCTCGTAGGTTTGCAATTCGCGCCTGGCCTGTTCGCGGAAATTGCCCGCGCCGATGGAATCCATCACCAGCACGGAGGTTGCGATGATCGTCCAGGCGACGATCGCACAGGCCCCGGTGGCGGCGATGAACTGGGTGCCGGAACGCAGCCGGATAAAGCGCGTATCGGTATCGGATCGCAGGAACAGTCGGCGCTCGGGGAAGTGGCGTTCGAGGAGGTTGTGCAGTCTTATCGCCAGCGTCGGTCTCACAAGCGGTCACTTCCTGTCATTTTCGTCTGACCGACTGCTTAGACAGGGGCGGGACGGCGGGCAAGAAATTTGACGGCAAGTGACGGAACAGTCGGCGGTTTTCCACCGTGTTGGCGAAAAACCGCCGATGCGCGTCGCGTTTGTTTCGCCCCCGTGACGGGCTTGCCGCAACCTCAGGTTGCCGCGCCCTCGGCCAGCGGCCAGTAGAAATCCGGCGGCAGCCCCGCCTCGGCGCGCTTTTCCTCGTTGAAGGGCGGCTTGAGCGCACCGTGGAAATAGCGCCGCACCAGATCATGGAACACCTCGCGGGGGTCGAGGTTGTGCCGCCCGCACAGGAAGTGAAACCATTTCGAGCCATAGGCGACGTGATGCACCTCTTCCGAGTAGATCACCTGCATCGCCTCGACCGCGCGCGCCTCGCCCGCGCGCTCGAAAATCGCGATCATGCCGGGCGTCACGTCAAGGCCGCGCGCCTCAAGCACCATTGGCACCACGGCAAGCCGTCCCATCAGGTCATGGGCGGTATCCTCGGCCGCGCGCCACATGCCGGCATGGGCGGGCAGGGCACCGTAATGGCTGCCCATCCCTGCGAGGCAATCGCAGATCAGGTTGAAATGCTTCGATTCCTCGTCGGCCGATTTCACCCAGTCATCGTAAAAGCCCATGGGCATGGGCGTCTCGGCAAAGCGCGCGATGATGTCCCAGTGCAGATCAACGGCGTTGAGCTCGATATGCGCGACCGCGTGCAGCATGGCGATGCGGCCCTGCGCGCTGCCGGGGCGGCGGCGGGGCACGTCGCGCGGATCAAGCAGCGCGGGCTGCGCGGGCCGCGCCGGACGGTCTGGCGGCGTGGCACGGCCCACCGGCAGCGGCGCACCTTTGGCCCGCGCCGCCTGCCATGTGGCAGCGTGGCGGCGCGAGAGCGCGGTTTTCTCATGGCCATCGGCGGTGCAGAGCACCTCGACGGCCATCTCGGCCAGTGTCAGGCTCACAGCGCGCGCGCCGCCGAGAGCACTTCTTCGGCGTGGCCGGGCACCTTGACCTTGCGCCAGACGCGCGCGATGCGCCCCTCCCCGTCGATCAGGAAGGTAGAGCGCTCGATCCCCATGAATTTCTTGCCATACATGCTCTTTTCCTTCCAGACGCCGTAATCCTCGCACACGGAACCCTCGGCATCCGACAAGAGCGGCACGGCGAGCGCGTGCTTGTCGCGGAATTTCTCGTGGCTGGCCACGCTATCCTTGGAAATCCCCATGACGGTTACGCCCGCCGCTTTGAATTCCGCCGCGAGGCCGGAAAAGGCAATGGATTCCATGGTGCAGCCCGATGTGTCGTCGCGCGGGTAGAAAAACAGCACCACCGCGCCGGGGCGCAGCGCCGACAGGGTGACGCTCTCGCCGCCATCGCGCGGCAGGGTGAAATCGGGGGCGGTATCGTTTGTCTCGGGCATGTGCGCTCCTTCGTGATGCAACTTGTGATGACTATGTGCCACGCGCATATTAGAGTGTGACGGGCAAGAATAAAGCCACGACACCAAATACGAGGCAGGGCCGGACGCATCAGGGCGGCGCGGCGTGACACGAATGAGCGAGCCACAGACGCAGAAACACGGCGGGCCGGAGCCGCAGCCGGTGCCCTTGCCGCGCCGTGCCGCCGCACGCGTGCCGCCCCGGCGCGGCGTGCTGCATCATGTCGGGCAGGTCTGCTTTGGCTGCGCGGTCATCGTTCTGGCGGTCAGTATCGGCCTTGTCGCGGTGCTGGCGGCGGGGATCACCGCGCCGGGTTGGCTTCGCGAGCGGGCAGAGCAGCAGATCGGCGCGGCCTTGCCAGATCACCGGCTGAGTGTCGAGACGCTGGCGCTTGGGCTTGACGAGTGGATGGCCCCGAGGGTGGCGCTCAGGGGGGTGAGATTGAGCGATGCCAGTGGCGCGCCGCTGGCCCATCTTGGCGTGATCGAGCTGTCGCTGTCGCGCAGGGCGCTTGTCTCGGGCGAGGTGGCGCTCTCGCGGGTGCGGCTCGAGGGCGGGCGGCTCATCTTGCGGCGGCGGGCGGATGGTGCGCTCTCGGTGGCGTTCGAGGGGGGCGACGGGCAGGGGGCCGTGCCCGATAACGCGTTCCCGGCGCAGATCGCTGCCGTTCTAGCGCGCCCTGTGCTTGCAAAATTGGCGCGGGTAGAGGCCGCCAACATGAGCCTGCGCTATGAGGATGCGCGCAGCGGGCGGGCATGGTCCGCCGATGGCGGGCAGGCCCTGCTGGAGCGGCGCGGCAGCGAGATCACGCTGCGCGGCAATGTGGCGGTGCTGGGCGCGCGCGAATACGCCACCAGCCTTGAGGTGAATTACAGCGGCAATCTGGACGGGACGGGCGCACAATTCGGCATCCGGTTCGAGGATGTCCCGGCAGAGGAACTGGCCGGGCAATCGCCGGCGCTGGCCTTTCTGGGGGCGTTGGATGCCCCGATTTCGGGCGCGCTGCGCGCAGGCGTCGGGGCCGATGGGCAGCTTGGCCCGCTGAGCGCGACGCTTCAGATCGGGGCGGGCGCGCTGCGCCCCAACGAGGCGACCGCGCCGATCCCGTTCCGGTCGGCGCGCAGCTACTTCACCTATCTTCCCGACCGCCAGCAGATCGACTTTTCCGAAATATCGGTCGAGAGCGACTGGGGCACCGCCCGCGCCGAGGGGCGCGCGCGGCTTCTGGACATGGCTTCGGGCTGGCCCGCCGCGCTGGAGGCGCAGATCCGCATCGGCGAGATCGCGGCCAACCCCGCCGGGCTTTATCCCGAGCCGGTGATCTTTCAGGGCGCGGCGGCGGATCTGCGGCTTGATCTTGATCCGTTCACGCTCTCGGTCGGGGATTTCCGGCTGCGCGACCGGGGCGAGGTGCTGCGCCTGTCGGGGCGCGCGCGCGGGCAGGCGGATGGCTGGCTTCTCGAAGTCTCGGGGCGGATGGGCACGATCGCGCCGGACCGGCTTCTGGAATTGTGGCCGGTGACGGTCAAGCCGAAGACGCGCGACTGGATCGCCGAGAACGTGTGGAGCATCGATCTGAGCGATATCCAGTTCGGCCTGCGCGCGGCACCGGGGGCGGACCCGGATATATTCCTCGGGCTTGACTTTGCCGATCTGACCGCCGTTTACGTGCGCGACGTGCCGCCGATCGAAGCCGGGAAGGGCCATCTGTCGATCCGCGACAACCGGCTGAGTGTCCATGCCGAGGCGGGCCATGTGAGCGCCGTCACCGGCGGGCGCGTGGATGTGTCCGGAACCGATTTCATCATCCCCGATATCCGCATCAAGAAGGGGCCGGCGCAGGCGCATATCCGCGCGCGCGGCTCTGTCACGGCGGCGCTGTCGCTGCTTGATTCGCCCCCCTTTCGCTTTCTCGAAAAGGCGGGGCAGCCGGTGACGCTGGCCGATGGCCGCGTCGATCTGTCGGGGCGGCTCGATTTCATCCTCAAGGACAAGTTGACCCCCGAGGAGGTGGCCTTTGCCGTCACCGGCGAGATTGCCGACATGCGCAGCGAGACGCTGGCAGAGGGGCGGGTGCTGGCAGCGTCGCGCCTGTCGATCGAGGCCGACAATACCCGGCTTGCGATTGCCGGGCAGGCGCGGATCGGGCAGGTGCCGGTCGAGGGAAGCTGGACCATGGCCCTCGGTCCAGATACCGGGGGCGCAAGCCGGCTGCGCGGCGAGATCGAGCTGTCGCAGCGGTTTCTCGACGAGTTCGCGATCGCCCTGCCCGAGGGCAGCCTGTCGGGTGCGGGGCGCGGCACGGTCGATCTGGCACTGGCGCGCGATACGCCCGTTCGCTTCGCGCTGACCTCGGATCTTGCCGGGATCGGCCTGCGCCTGCCCGAGCTTGACTGGGCGCTGGCGCGCGGCGCGACCGGGCGGCTTGATGTGGCGGGCGTGCTGGGCAAACCGCCCCGCATCGACGCGCTGGCGCTTGATGCAGGCGGGCTTCGGCTCAGCGGCGGCGAGGTGCGCCTGACCGAGGCGGGCACGCTCGACGTGGCGCGGTTTTCCAGCGTGGCGCTCGGCGGGTGGCTTGAGGCCGGGGTGGCGATTGTCGGGCGTGGCGCGGGCGTGGCCCCCCGGATAGAGGTCACCGGCGGCACCGTCGATCTGCGGCGCGGCGGCCCCGGCGAGGGCGAGGGCGAGGGCGCGCAACTGCGCCTTGCGCTTGACGAATTGCGCATCTCCGACGGGATCGCGCTGACCGGGTTCAAGGCCGCGCTCGATACGCGCGGCGGCGCGCGCGGCAGCTTTAGCGCGCGCGTCAACGGGCGCACGCGGGTTGAGGGCGACGTGATCCCGTCGCGAGGCGGGCGCAGCGCCTTTCGTATCCGCTCGGAGGATGCGGGCGGGCTGCTGTCTGCGGCGGGGATGCTTGAGGATGCGCGCAACGGGCGGCTTGATCTGAGCCTGACGCCGACCGGACAGCCGGGAAGCTATGATGGCGTGCTGCGGATCGAGCAGTTGCGCGTCAAGCGCGCCCCCGCGCTGGCGGCGCTGCTCAACACGATCAGCATTGTCGGGCTGCTTGAGCAGTTCTACGGGCAGGGCCTGCATTTCGCCGAGGTGGCGGCGCGGTTTCGGCTGACGCCCGAGCGTCTGATCTTGCTTGAAAGCAGCGCGGTGGGGGCCTCTGTGGGGATTTCGATGGACGGCTATTTCGACCTCGCCGCCAAGCAGATGGACATGCAGGGTGTGCTGTCACCGGTCTATGTGCTCAACGCGATCGGCGGCGCGCTGACGCGGCGCGGCGAGGGGCTTCTTGGGTTCAATTTCACGCTGCGTGGTCCGTCGGATGCGCCAAGGGTGACGGTCAATCCGCTATCGGCGCTGACCCCCGGATTCCTGCGCGAGATATTTCGCCGCGCGCCGCCGACGATCGAGGGGGCACCGCCGCCGGTATCCGGGCCAAAGACCTCGCGCGAGGATGTGCCGTCACGTTTCGAGAGAATTGACCCATGAAACTGGAAGATTTCGATTTCGACCTGCCCGAGGCGCTGATTGCCACCCGGCCCGCGCGCCCGCGCCGCGCGGCGCGCCTGCTGGTGGCCGAGGGCGCGGCGATCACCGATGCCACCGTGGCCGATCTGGGGCAGTGGCTGCGCGCCGGTGACCGGCTGGTGCTCAACGATACCAGGGTGATCCCGGCGCGCCTTAGCGGCACCCGCGCGCGGGCAGGGGGCGCGGGCGCGCGGATCGAGGTGACGCTGCTGGAGCCGCAGGCCGATGGCACCTGGTCGGCGCTGGTCAAGCCGCTGCGCAAGCTGCGCGAGGGCGAGGAGATCACATTTGGCGCGGGGCTGAGGGCCACGCTCGCGGCGCGCGAGGGGGGGCAGGCGCGGCTGCGCTTCAACCTGGCGGGCGAGGATTTCGATGCCGCGCTCGACGCCGCCGGGGCCATGCCCTTGCCGCCCTATATCGCCGCGCGCCGCCCCGCCGACGCGCAGGACCGTGAGGATTATCAGACCGTCTGGGCGCGCCGCCCCGGTGCCGTGGCCGCGCCGACGGCAAGCCTGCATTTCGACGCGGTGCTGCTGGCCGATCTGGCGGCGCGGGGCGTCGCGTTCAGCCATGTCACGCTGCATGTGGGGGCGGGCACCTTCCTGCCGGTGAAGGTCGAGGATGTCACCAGCCACAGGATGCACGCCGAATGGGGCGAGGTAAGCGCGCGTGCCGCCGCCGAAATCGCCGCCACCCGCGCGGCGGGCGGGCGCGTGATCCCGGTGGGCACCACCGCGCTGCGCCTGATCGAGACGGCGGCGCGCGACACCGGAGAGGTGATGCCGTGGCGGGGGGAGACGGATATTTTCATTTATCCGGGGTTCACGTTCCGCGCGAGTGATGCGCTGATGACCAATTTCCACCTGCCGAAATCGACGCTGATGATGCTGGTCTCGGCGCTGATGGGGCGCGAGCGGGTGATGGATATCTATGCCCATGCCATCGCGGCGCGGTATCGATTCTTTTCCTATGGTGACGCATCGCTGTTGATCCCGCCGCCCGCGCCTGACAACGGACAGAGGCGAGCGACCGGCCGGGTCGCAAACAACCTGGACGCCCCTTGATCCGCATTGCGACGCTGGGGCCGGATGATGGAGAGGCGAGATGCTGCAAGTATTTTCCGGGGCCTGGGCGCTGCTGCTCGGCATGATGCTGTTGCAGGTGGGCAACGGAATGCAGGGCACGCTTTTGGGCGTGCGTGGCGCGCTCGAGGGGTTTTCGACCACGCAGATGTCGGTGGTGATGTCGGCCTATTTCGTGGGCTTCCTGTTCGGCTCTCGCATGGCCCCCGAGATGATCCGCCGCGTCGGGCATGTGCGGGTGTTTGCCGCGCTCGGCTCTTTGATCTCGGCGGTGCTGGTGCTTTATCCGACGATCACCGAGCCCTGGGCCTGGGTGATCGGGCGGGTGCTGATCGGGTTCTGTTTCTCGGGGGTCTATGTGACCGCCGAGAGCTGGCTCAACAATTCCGCCACCAATGCCACGCGCGGCAAGGCGCTGTCGCTTTACATGATTGTGCAGATGGTGGGGATCGTCTCGGCGCAGGGCCTGATGGTGCTGGCGGATCCGTCGGGCTATGTGCTCTTCGTCATTCCCTCGGTTCTGGTGTCGCTCGCGTTTGCGCCGATCCTGCTATCGGTCAGCCCGACACCTGCCTTTGATACCACCAAGCCGCTGTCGCTGCGGCGGATTCTGGAAATATCGCCGCTTGGCTGCGTGGGGATGCTGCTCACGGGCGGCGTGTTTGCCGCGCAATTCGGCATGGCCGCCGTCTACGGGGCGGAGGCGGGGCTGAGCATCGGGCAGATTTCGGCTTTTGTCGCGTCATTCTATATCGGCGCGGTGCTGGCGCAATATCCGCTGGGCTGGCTGTCGGACCGGATGGACCGGCGCAAACTTATCGCGGGCGTGTCGATGGTCACGGCGCTTGGCGCGGTGCTCGGCATGGTGTCGGGCGGGAATTTCGCCCTGTTGCTGGCGGCGGCCTTTCTGGTTGGCGGCACGTCCAACCCACTTTATTCGCTGCTCATCGCCTATACCAACGATTTTCTCGAACATGACGACATGGCCGCGGCGGCGGGGGGGATGGTGTTCATCAACGGGCTGGGCGCGATTGCCGGGCCGCTGATGGTGGGCTGGATGATGGGGGTGATGGGGCCCAAGGGCTATTTTCTGTATATCGTCGTATTGATGGCCGCGCTGGTCGCCTATGCGCTTTACCGGATGACACAGCGCCCCGCGCCGGCCCCGGCACAGACCGACAGCTATACGCCGGTATCGCCGTCGTCCTCGCCAATGGCGGTGGAATATGCGCAGGAAGTTGCCATCGAGGCGGCGCAGGAGGCCCAGGATGCGGCTAAATCCCCCTGAATATGTCCTGTTTGAAGCATTTCGTGACTGTAAATTTGCGTCGATACGGCGTTAACGTGACGTTAGCGTAACGGGATTTGCGAGGAGGCTCCCGATGGTGACGCCCGAAGATGTTTTGGGGTTCTGGCTTGACGAGGTCGGGCCAAAGGGATGGTACAAGGCATCCGACGCGCTGGACGAGGCCGTGCGCGCGCGGTTTGCAGGCGCGTGGGAGAATGCGCGTGCGGGGGCGTATGGTCTTTGGCTCACCCATCCCACCGGAACGCTGGCCTATATCATCCTGACCGATCAATTCCCGCGCAACATGTTTCGCGGCGAGGCGCGGGCCTTCGAGACCGACCGCGCCGCGCTCACGGCCGCCAAGGTGGCGATCAACCGGGGCTGGGATCTCAAGATCGACGAGCCGGCGCGGCAATTCTTTTACCTGCCGCTGATGCATTCGGAAAACCTCTGCGATCAGGAACGCTGTGTGCGGCTGATCTGCGAGCGGATGCCCGAGCATGGTGCCGACAACCTGCTGCACGCACGCGCGCATCGCGAGGTGATCCGCCGCTTTGGCCGGTTCCCGCATCGCAACGCCGCGCAGGGCCGGGCCTCGACCGCGCCCGAGCGCGCATTTGAGGAAGAGGGCGGGTATGGCGCGCTGGTGCGCGAGGTGATGCAGGCGGCCTGACGTGCGCGGCGCGCCCTGTTGCTGCATTCCTGCGCGTTGTGGTCTGCCGTGAAACGGTTTAAAACTGAACCAGTTTCCGGGGATGGAGGACCACATGGCATCGCAGAGCTTTGACATGATCGTGATCGGGGCCGGGCCGGGGGGCTATGTCGCGGCCATCCGGGGCGCGCAGCTTGGCCTCAAGGTGGCCATTGTCGAGCGCGAGCATATGGGCGGCATCTGCCTCAACTGGGGCTGCATCCCCACCAAGGCGATGCTGCGGTCATCAGAAGTGTTCCACCTCATGCACCGCGCCAAGGAGTTTGGCCTCAAGGCAGAGGGGATCGGCTATGATCTCGACGCGGTGGTGAAACGCTCGCGCAACGTGGCCAAACAGCTCAATTCGGGCGTTGGCCACCTGCTCAAGAAAAACAAGGTCACCGCGATCATGGGCGAGGCCACGCTGCCCGCCAAGGGCCGTGTCAGCGTCAAGACCGACAAGGGCACCGAGGAGTTGAGCGCCAGGCATATCGTGCTGGCCACCGGCGCGCGCGCCCGCGAATTGCCGGGGCTGGAGGCCGATGGCGATCTCGTGTGGACCTACAAGCACGCGCTCAAGCCGCCGCATATGCCGAAAAAACTGCTGGTGATCGGCTCGGGCGCGATCGGGATCGAATTTGCCAGCTTCTACAACACGCTCGGGGCCGAGACGACCGTGGTCGAGGTGATGGACCGCATCCTGCCGGTCGAGGATGCCGAGATTTCCGCGCTTGCCAGGAAGGCGTTTACCAAGCAGGGCATGAAGATCATGGAAAAGGCCATGGTCAAGCAGCTTGACCGCGCCAAGGGCCGCGTGACCGCCCATATCGAGAGCGGCGGCGAGGTCGAGAAACACGATTTCGACACGGTGATTTCCGCCGTGGGGATCGTCGGCAATACCGAGGGGCTGGGGCTGGAAGAGTTGGGCGTCAAGGTGGACCGCACCCATGTCGTGACCGATGAATATTGCCGCACCGGGGTGGAGGGGCTTTATGCCATCGGCGATATCGCGGGCGCACCGTGGCTGGCGCACAAGGCCAGCCACGAGGGCGTGATGGTGGCCGAGTTGATCGCGGGCGGCCATCCGCATCCGGTGCGCCCTGACGCCATCGCCGGCTGCACCTATTGCCATCCGCAGTTGGCCAGCGTCGGGCTGACCGAGGCCAGGGCGAAAGAGGCCGGGTATGACATCAAGGTGGGCCGCTTTCCGTTCATCGGCAATGGCAAGGCGATTGCGCTTGGCGAGCCGGAAGGCATGGTAAAAACCGTGTTTGACGCAAAAACCGGAGAGCTTCTGGGCGCGCATATGATCGGCGCGGAGGTGACGGAACTCATTCAGGGCTATGTTGTCGGGCGCACGCTTGAGACGACCGAGGAGGATCTGATGAACACGGTCTTCCCGCATCCCACCCTCAGCGAAATGATGCACGAAAGCGTTCTGGACGCTTACGGGCGCGTGATCCATATCTGAGCGGGGACGGCGCAACACTCCGTCCCCAAGGCGAAAGCCACGAGAGGGGCGGTATGAAACGAATCTATCTTGATTACAACGCGACCGCGCCGTTGCGCCCCGAGGCGCGGGCGGCGATGATCGAGGCGATGGACGTGGCGGGCAACCCGTCCTCGGTCCATGCCGAGGGGCGTGCCGCCAAGGCGCTGGTGGAGCGCGCGCGCGCGCAGGTCGCGGCGGCGTTCGGGGCCGACGGGGCAGAGGTGATCTTTACCTCTGGCGCGACCGAGGCGGCGGCGCTGGCCTGCGCGGGCCGGGGCCTTGCGGGGGCGGGCATCGAGCATGACGCGGTGCGCGC
>DISF01000034.1 GCA_002421985.1 Roseovarius sp. UBA6217
GAATATAGCTGGGCGGCGCGCACCACGCAGGCCCTGCCGGAGGGGGTGGAGGTTCTGCTCACGGTCGAGGAAACCAGGCTCTGGAAGCCGTGGACCTATCTCGTGCCACAGGTCACGCGGATCATGGCGCTTGACCGCGCCAGCGTGCAGACCAACGCGCAGGCCCCCGGCATCGTGCTGGCCGATCTCTATCTCTTCGCGCGCTGGACGCCGCCCGCGAAGCGCCCGCAACTGGTGGATTGTGCCAATGCGGCGCGCGCCGATGTCAGCACGGCGGCGCTGTCGGACCCGTCAACCGCCGCGTGGCGGCGCGCGGGCGGGGATGATCCGCTGATGAAGGCGCTCTGTGCGTCCTGACCGCGAGAGGAGGCCCGCGATGTCGCAAAAGACCGTTCTGCTCGTCGAGGACGAGGACAATATCGCGCTGGCGCTCGGTCATCTGATCGGGCGGGCGGGCTATGGCTTGCGGCGGGTGGCGTCGGGCAATGAAGCGCTTGCCGCGCTGGCCGAGGCGCGCCCCGATCTGGTGGTGCTCGATGTGATGCTGCCCGAACGCTCGGGCTATGAGATCTGCCAGATGATCCGGCGCGATGCGGCGCTTGCGGGCGTCAAGGTGCTGATGATTACCGCCAGCGGCGGCGAGGTGGAGCGGCGCAAGGGGCTGGCCGTGGGGGCCGATGCCTTCATGACCAAACCCTTTGCCATCGCCGATCTGACCGCGCAAATCCATGCCCTGCTGGCGGAGGATGCGCCATGATCGAGAGACTGACGAAACGCTTTGGCCTGCGGCTGCGATTCGCGCTGTTCTTTGCCGCGCTTGGGCTTGGCGGCGCGGCGCTGATCGCGGCGGCGCTGGTCTTCGGGCATATGCGCACGGGCGGGCCGCCCGAGGGCTATGTGATCGCGGGGCTGCTGGCAGGGTTGGGGGTGCTGGGGCTTTCGGCGTGGATCGGGCTTTTGTTCGATGAAAACGTCGCCAAGCCGATCCTTGCGCTGGCCTCTGATCTTACCACCCGCGCGCGCGCCGATGTGGATTTGCAGATCGACGAGGGGCAGGCGAAACATCTCGGCACGCTGGCCCCCGCCGCCAACGCGATCAACGCCGCCCTGTCGGAGGCCCGCGCCGCCCGTCAACGCGCGGTCGAGCGTGAAACCGCCCGTATCGCCCGCGAAAAGGCACTGTTCGAGGCGCTTTTCCGCGATCTGGGCGAGGGGGCGGTGGTGGCCACGCCCGACAATCGCGTGATGCTCTATAACCGCATGGCGCAGGAGTTGCTGGGCGAGATCGGGCTTGACCGCCCGCTTTCGGCCTTTCTGCGGCCAGAGCCGGTGATGGATGCGCTGTCGCGGATGCAAAAGGCGCGCCTGCGCGGCCAGGTCACCGCCGAGACCTTTCTTGCCGCCACTTCCGATGGCGAGCGCTTTCTTCTGGGGCGCGTCAGCCCGATCCTGTCGGATGAGGAACTGTCGGGCCATGTTCTCATATTCCGCGACGCCACCGAAGACCTGCGCGCCCATGCCGCCCATGACCATCTTTTCATGGCGCTGCTGGAGGGGGTGCGCCGCCCGGCAGGCACGATCGGCGCGTTGCTGGAGGTGCTGCAATCGGTGGATGATCTCGCCCCCGAGGAGCGCGCGCAGATGCGGCAGGGGATCGAGGACGAGGTGGCGCGGCTTTTTGCCTGTCTCGATGATCTGGCTACGCGACACGCCGCGATCCGGTCGCGGCGCTGGCCGATGTCGCCGGTCGCTGTCGGCCATATCTTTGACGCGGTGCGCGCGCAGGGCGGTGGCCCGCTCACGATCACCCGGCACGACGCGATGCTGGCCTGTGACGGGTTTGCCGTGGCCACGCTGCTTGCCACGATCCTGCGCCACCTGACCGAGGACGGGAGCCGCGACGCGCTGCGCCTTGGCGCAGAGGTGGAGGGCGCAGAGGTCCGCCTGATCCTTGGCTGGCAAGGCGAGGCGGTGACCGACGGGCAGTTGACGCGCTGGCTGCGCGCGCCCCTGTCAGAGGCCTACGGGGCCTATTCCGGGCGCGACGCGCTCGCCGCGCATCAGACCGATCTCTGGGCGGAAACCGGCGCAGACGGGCACCGCATCGTGCTGCCGCTGACCGCCGCAATGCCGACCTTGGCCCCCGGCGACGCGCGGCCCGAATTCTACGATTTCAACCTGCCCGACGCGCCCGGCGGCGATCTGGCCGATACGCCGCTGTCGGATCTGAGTTTCGTGGTGTTCGACACCGAGACCACCGGCCTCTCGCCGCGCGGCGGTGACGAGATCGTGCAGATCGCTGGGCTGCGCATCGTCAACGGGCGCATCCTGCGCGGCGAGACGTTTGAGACGCTGGTCAATCCCGGCCGCCCGATTCCGCCCGCCTCGACCCGCGTGCATCACATCACCGATGCGATGGTCGAGGGCGCGCCGGGTATTGCCGAGGCCGGGCGACGGTTTCATGATTTCTGCCGGGGCGCGGTGCTGGTTGCGCATAATGCGCCGTTCGATCTGGCCTTTCTGCGGCTCAAGGAGGCGGTGATCGGGCGGCGATTCGACAATCCGGTGCTGTGCACGGTGCTGATGTCGGCGGGGCTTTTTGACCATACCGGGCAGCACACGCTCGATGCGCTCTGCGACCGGTTCGGTATCACCATCCCGGCGCACGCACGGCACACCGCGATGGGCGACACGGTGGCCACGGCAGAGGTCTTCGTGCGGATGCTGGCGCTCATGCGCGACAAGGGGGTGAGAACGCTGGGGGATGCCATCGCCGCAGAGGGGCGCCAGACCCGCCTGCGCAAGGCGCAATCCTATTGAGGCATGCCGCCCGGCATCTTGACCCGCGCGGCGCGCTGGCCTAAGCAGGGCGCGTTGCGGGCGTTGTGTAATGGTAAGACCTCAGCCTTCCAAGCTGATGATACGGGTTCGATTCCCGTCGCCCGCTCCATTCCGGCCCTTGGCCCTGTGCTTTCGCGGTCGCCGCAGGCGGTCTGCAACGCTTTGTTTCCCCGGAAAGAAATTGACAGGTCGCGCATTTTTCTTACCATCGCGGGGAAAGTCATTGGAACGGGGGCACATATGACGTTTCACACCACAGCACGTATCGCGGCGCTTGCGCTGGCCATCGCGGGCGGCCCGGCGCTGGCCGAGGGGCCGCGCGTCTATGCCTATGAGGGGGTGGCCAATTACTGCCCCGCCGGGCTTCAGCCGGTCACGCTCAACGGGGTCATCAGTTGCGGCGCGCCCAATCAGGCGCAAAGCTATCAGCAGGCGCAACGCCATCCCGTCACGCGCATCCGCAGTGCGCGCGTGCGCTATGATGCGTGCCCTCCCGGTCAGAAAGGGTGTGACTGAGCGCCGCCCTGCGGGACGGTCGCAGGGCGCGCCCGCCCGCCGTCAGAGCGGTTTCAGATCGACCGCCATCTGGCGACCATCGCGCCCCTCCTGAAGCTCGTAGCCGACCTTCTGGTTGTCGGCGAGGCCGACGAGGCCCGAGCGCTCCACCGCCGAGATATGCACGAACACGTCCTTGCCGCCGCCATCGGGGGCGATAAATCCGTAGCCTTTTGTGGTGTTGAACCATTTCACGGTGCCCGTCGGCATTCCGTTCTCCTTCGTCTTCGGTCTTTGCATCCCCGGAGAATGCCGGGCCATGCGCCGCCGTGCGGCACGCAAGGATGATTGCACCGTCATTGTAAAAATCAAGCGAAACCCGGTGACGGCCCGGATAAGGCGGGTTAAGACGGTAGAGACGAGGGAGGGCCGCGATGATCGTTTACGGGATAAAGACCTGCGATACCTGCCGCAAGGCGTTGAAATCCTTGGGCCAGGCGCGGCTGCATGACATCCGGGCAGAGCCGCTGCCCGAAGATGTGGCACAGGCCGCGCTGGCGCGGTTCGGCGCGGCGCTGGTCAACCGCAAATCGGCCACATGGCGCGGGTTGAGCGAGGCCGAGCGCGCGGCCCCGCCGCTGGCGCTCATCGCAGCGCACCCCACGGTGATGAAACGCCCGCTGATTGACGCGGACGGCACGCTCCATCTTGGCTGGGGGCCGGAGGTGCAGGCCGCGCTGCTTGGATAGGGCACAAGACCGCTTATATGGGCGACAGGAACAGGAGGCAGGCATCATGCGCAGCGCGGCAACGGCTCTGGGGATCATCGGCGGGTGTCTCGCGATACTCGTGGGGTTCTTCGGCTATGGCTATACCGAGGCGGTGACCCGCTTCGGCGAGGTGGACGGGCTGTTGCATCAGGTCTCCGACCCGGCGCTCATTCGCACGGCAAGCTTTCTCGCGCCGCTTCTGGCGATTGCGGGCGGGGCGATGGCCAAGGTGCGCGCGCTGCCTGCGGGGCTCATGCTGCTGGCGGCGGCGGGGCTGATCTATTACGCCTTCGGCTTCAACGTGTTCACCATGTTCCCCATCGGGATGGCCGCGCTTGGCGGTGTGCTGGCGCTGGCGGCGGGCAAGCCCGACGAGCCGAAATCGCATTTCTGACACGACGGCGCGGGGCCGCGCCTGACAGGCTTGTGACATGACATTTCAGGCGCGGTGCCTGGGCTGCATCGTGACCCGACATGACGGATATCCCAAACGCCACACTCTTGCCCTTGTCACCCCTTCTCGCCCTGCTTCTGCCCGGTCCCGCCCCCGCTGCCGGTCTTGCCGCATTTCCACGGCTGGATGCGGCAGGGCACATTGATCGTCAAGCACGGCCGCCTTTCCGGTGCCACGCGGCAACTGGACGAATTGCTCGGGCGTCCGTCCTATTATCCGTGAGGGGATGACCTGCGCGCCGGAACGCTCTATGAGGCGGGCAGGACATGGCAAACGGCACGGCACCCCTGATGAACACCCCCGCCCCAAACGGCAGATCACGCCTGCTCACCGCGACCGACCGCGACAACCTGCGCTGGTTCTGGCGGGTCTATCTGCGCCGCCGCGCCCCGTGGCTGGCGCTGGTGCTGGTGATGATCCTGATGCAGGGCCTTGTCTATCAACAGTTTCTCGCGATCACCGAGGACGGGCTTCGGGTGATCTTCGAGAGCGGCTCTGTGCGCGATCTGGTCTATGTCTGCCTCGCGGTGTTCTTTCTTTTTACGGTGCGGGGCACGATGGCCTATCTGGTGCCGCGCATTTCCGTGTGGGTCTCCAATTCGGCGATCTACGAGATGCGCCGCGACCTGATCGCCCATCTGATGACCCTCGATCTTAGCTATTTCGAGCGCACGCGCTCGGGCGAGATCATCCAGCGCATCGTGATGCAGACGCAGGCGCTTGGTCATTTCATGGGGCTGGGCACCGCCAACGCGGTGCGCGACGCGGTGACCGTGGTGATCGTGTCGGGCTATCTCATCTGGAAGAACCCGGTGCTTTTTGCCGCCGCCATCGCGGTGTTGCCCTTCATCATCTGGGTGATGAATGCTGTCTCGGCGCGGGTCAAGCAGGTGCAGGGCCAGGCCGAGACCGCGCTTGGCGATTACATGAACCGGCTCGAAGAGACGATTTCGGCGATGCGCACCATCAAGATCGCCAGCCAGGAGCGGGTCGAGACCGAACGTCTCGACAACGATACCGGGAGGCTGCGCGATCTCACCCTCAAGGTGCAGCGCACGCAGGCGCTTGTCATGCCCTCGATCGACCTGTCATCGGCCTTTGTCTATGTGCTGGTGATCGGCGGTGGCGGTTACATGGTGCTCAGCCCCGATTTCGATATGGACGGGGCCGAGATCATCACCTTTCTGCTGGGTATGGTGCTTATCTTCGATCCGGCGCGGCTTCTGGCGCAATATCTCGGGTTGTTGCCCTCTCATCTGGTGCAGCTTGACCGGGTGCGGGGCCTGTTTGCCGAGCACCCCACCATCATCGACGCGCCCGGTGCCATCACCGCGTTCGATCCCGGCGGCGATATCGTGCTCGACAAGGTGCGCTTTGCCTATAGTGCCGACCAGCCGCTTTTCGACGGCTTGTCGATGCGGCTCAGGGGCGGCACGGTGTCGGCCATTGTCGGCGCGACCGGCTCGGGCAAGACCACGGTTCTGTCGCTTCTGTCGCGGCTCTACGATGTGCAGGGCGGACGCATCACCATCGGTGGCACGCCGATTGACCGGCTGAAGATCGGTGCGCTGCGCGCGGCGTTTTCGGTGGTGGCGCAGGATATCGTGATTTTTGATAATTCGATCTGGGAAAATATCCGCTACGTCAATCCCGATGCCTCGGATGCCGAGATCTGGCAGGCCGCCGAGAACGCCGAGATCGCCGACCTGATCCGCGCGCGCGGCGATACCCCCGTGGGGCCCAAGGGTGCGCAGCTCTCGGGAGGGCAAAAGCAGCGCATCGCCATCGCGCGGGCGTTTCTGGTGAATGCGCCGATCCTGCTTCTGGACGAGGCGACGAGCGCGCTCGACCAGGGCACCGAGGCGCGGATCAAGGCGGCGCTCACCCGCCTTACCCGTGGTCGCACCACCATCGTGGTCGCGCACCGGCTGTCCTCGATCACCGATGCCGATTGCATTTTCGTGCTTGATGCCGGGCGGCTGGTAGAGCAGGGTAGCCATGACGCGCTCATTGCGAGGGGCGGCTATTACACGCAGCTATACAAGGCGCAGAAACAGACCGGCGCGGCGCGCTGAGGCGGGCGTTGTGACAGGTCTTGAGGGGACGTTGAGGAAGCCGCGCATCGACGGGCCGCGGTGCGGCGATCCAACGTCAGTTTGGCAGCGCTTTATCTCGCCAAATCCGAAAAACCTCAATGCATGACGCAGGTGGCGGCCAAATCGCCGTG